>JBBSVF010000124.1:0-8635 GCA_038233745.1 Gemmatimonadales bacterium | reverse complement strand
GCCGTCCCGTTGACCCCACCCCCATGCCTCGCTATAATCCGAGGCTGTCCGGGCCATTAGCTCAGGTGGTTAGAGCGCACGCCTGATAAGCGTGAGGTCCGAGGTTCAACTCCTCGATGGCCCATCCGGCATGTCGGCCGCTGCACCCCCGAGGTGCGGCGGCCGACTGCACTTCCGGCCCACCCCAGGGACACGACGGCATGCCCGACATCATCCTCCGCGCGGCTACCCTCGCCGACCTCCCCGCCCTCGAGGCCCTCCTCACCACCACCGAACTCCCCCGCGACGGGGTCGCTGCCAACGTCGCGGGTTTCTGGATCGCCGAGGAGGAATCGGCCCTGATCGGGTCCATCGGTCTGGAGCGGTATGCCGACGCCGCCCTCGTGCGCTCCGTGGCCGTCGCCCCCCATCGGCAGCGACAGCGGCTCGGCCACCGCCTCGTGGAACGCCTCATCGGCGAAGCGTCTGCCGAGGGTATCGACACGCTCTTTCTCCTCACCACCACCGCCGAGCGCTTCTTCACTGGATTCGGCTTCGAGGTGATTCCGCGCGACGCTGCCCCCAACCTGGTGCGCAGCTCCGTCCAGTTCACATCCTCCTGTTCGGAGTCGGCGACCGTGATGCGCCTGTCTCTGCGGGACGACGGCTGAACGATCGAACGCTGTCGGTCGGCGACGCCACGACAATCTGCGCGTGGTGTGCGAGCTCGTGCGGGGTCATGCGTCGCACCGGCCACGGCGTCAGTACAGACGCCGCCCATCGCGCTGCCGGCTGACGTCGAACAGCGTGCCGAAGGTGAGCGTGAAGTACGGCTTGGGATCGAGGAGTGGATCGCCAATCACGGGAACGCCGAAATCCGCTCGAATGCTGCTCACGCTGCCATTGGCACTCAGCACCCGCAGTCGCGCCCCGAGCACCGCGGCGCGAAGGTCGCGGCCGGTGACATCATCCACGCGCGAGCGATACGACCCCGCGCCGAACGCTCCCACATTCACCACCGAGGCCGCACCGACGCGCGCAACCCGGACGTCGCGCTCGATGGCGCCGGCGATGGTACGCTCGCCACGCGCCGCATAGTACCTCACGATGGGCGTGGTGTAGTCCGCCTGTGGCATGAGTGACAGTCCCCGACGGTCGGGATCGAGCTGCGTCAACTGCTCCACCATCACCCGCGCACCCCAGAAGCCCCGCCATCCTTCCGCAAACGCATTGAGCGAGACCCGCGCGATCTGGTTGTGATCGATCGCGGCGCCGAGGTAGCTGGACGACCACGCGTCGGTGATGAGCAGTGTGCCGCGTCGCGGAATCCAGGCGCGGCCGAGCCACGCATCGTACCGCCCAGCCGCACGGCCGACATCGCGCGAACGGCCAGCGCCGACGATCGCTTCGCCCTCCCAGCCCATCGGCACATCGAGGAATCCGCGCCCGGGGACCACCCACGACACGGTGTCGAAGGCGGCCGTGCGGTGAAGGATGCCGATGTCGCCCCCGATGTAGCTCCGCACGTGCGGCGCGTCTGCAGTGATGCTCTTGCGCGACGCAAAGCGGATGCTGGACGCACTGTCGAAATCCGCGCCGACCAGGAACATCGTGATCGCACGGTCGCTCATCCCCACGCGGCGGCCCACGAATGCCATGCTCATCAGCGAATGCAGCGCCCGATCGGCCACCACGGTGTCACCGTAGGAGAGTCGCGCGAGGTTGCCCTCCACGCGCCAGCGATCGAACACACTGTACTCATGATTGCGAAGCCCGAGACGGAGCGTGTGTGCGCCACCGAGGTTCGACACACGAACGTTGGCCGCCAGATCGGTGCCCAGCACGAACGGATCGGCGTACGCGAAAGCGTTGCCGGTGCGGTGCAGGGTGATCTCGTGCGTGAGCGACACGGTGCGCCCGGTGCCGAGAATGTTCTTGTCCTCGATGCCCACACTCACCTGCGACGCGGACCGCATGCGTGCGGTGGGCCGCATGGTCCAGGTGTCGCGGGTGTGCACCACCAGCGTCACCCCACCGGCAGGATCGCACCGCTGCGCGAGGATCACGGCGTCCGCAAAGAGCCGCTGCCCGCGCAGCCGGCGCATGGTCTCGCCGACGAGCAGGGTGTCAACGGTGTCGCCCGCCGCGAAGAGCAACTGGCGGCGGATGAGGCGCTGCTGGGACGGGATGTGCAGAACGCTGAGCGGAGCGGCCGGACCCGGGAGCCGAGGACCATCGGCGATGATCTCGACAGCCGAAATGCGGGATCCGCTGAGCGGCGCCAGATTGGAGCGTGACTCGGTCACCGCGCACTCCTCGGCCCTCAACGACGGGACAAGGACGCACGCGCTCATCGTCGAGCACGCGAACAGGCGGGTGATCAGGCGCAGCGGTCGGTCTGGTTGGGGCGACGACCGGCCGGGGCGGATACGGCGTGGAGCGCCGGGACATCACGCTCGGTCTATCCGCCTAGATTGCCATCATCTCCGCTTCAGCACAAGAGAAAAGGTGGCGAACGCGAGCCTTTTTACGGTGCGCCCCTGCGCCCCCTGCGCCCCTGCCGTCAGCGCGAGTGAATCTCGATCTCGCGTTCGGCGTTGGCCACATCTCCGGAGCGCGTGGAGATCACCACCGCCACCCGGTACCGTGCGGGGGCGAGCGCGCTGAGATCCACTGCGACACCACGCGAGGCCACGCCGCCCGCCGAGGGCCGCGCATCGGGCCACTGGATCTGCAGCGGCGACTCTGCCGTCGCGAGCCCAAGTCGCTCGCGTGCGCGTCGCCACCACCCGCTCCCCAGTCGCTCGAGGACGACGCGGACCTCTACCGGCTCGCCGTCGCCGGCAAGTCCGTAGGTCTCCCAGAAGATGCCCAATCGCTCGCCAACGGTGATCGCGTCGCCCGCGATGGCGGTTTCGAGCGCCTGCTCCACAGACTCGGGCGGTTCGTCGCGCGCGCGGTAGAGCAGCAGATCCGAGATCATGAGCGCAGCGTGCGCGGGCTCGCGGCCGAATGCCCGACGCGAGCGGGCGAGGCGACGGGTGGTGGTGTCGACGAGTTCGATCCCCACGAGCGGGGGTGAACCCGCGCTCATCACGGCCAGGCGACCGACGTGCGCCGAGTCGCCGCGAGTCACGAAGATGGCGGGTGTCGAGAATGCCGTAAGCCACGCCTGTGCGTTCTGCAGCGAGTCATCGTTCGTCGCATAGGCGGCCACCACCAGCGTACTGTCGCCGCGCTGGAATCGCGCGAGCTGCGCGCTCACCACGCCAATGCTGTGTGTGCGCGCCGGCGCATAGCGCGCGGGGCCCGAGTGGGAGCGCAGGTTCCAGGCGTCGTCCGGCAGTGCGAGCGACGAATCGAAGGGAGCGTCGGGCGCCAAGGGGAAGCTGGGAGCGGGGTCATGTCCGATGATCGTGGGGGCGACGAGTGCCGTGCTCCGTTCGCGGGCCCTCGCCCACCGCATAGGCCATCCGTAGCGCAGCACGAGTTCCGCCGCGTCGTCACCCCACCGCAATGCGTGCGGCGTGGCCGACAGCGCGCTGATCCCCGCGATCACCCGGCGCGACAGGAACTCGTTGCGCCATTCGTCGCCGAGTGTGGAGAGGCGGATACGGGACAGCATCCAGTAGCGGCCTTCCCACTGGTGTCTGTCTGCGCAGTCGAGCGCGCGGTAGCGCCGGCGGTCGTCCGCGGGGAGCAATGTGGAGATGTCCTGCCAGGCGCAGCGCATCGCCGGGGGCATTGCGACGAGTGCGCTACGGAACGAGGAGTCCGCCGCGTTCTCGCGGCCGGCGATGTGCTGGGCATACCCGGTAAGCGCGCTGCACCACCACACACTCGCCGAGCAGGCCTCGGCCGCCGCGATCGCCTCGGCCAGATGGCCGGCCTCGGCGCGGTAGCGCACGCGCAGGGATGTTGCCCATGCGTCGCCCGGGTGGTCGAGGAGATGCAGGTCGAGCTGACGCAGCAGTCCGATGCGGCGCTGCGTGATCGCGTCGGCTTCGGGAACGCTGTCGGCCCCGCCTTCATCGTACCACCAGCAGAACCGGCCAACGCGTTCGTCGCATCGACCGCCCGCGTTATCCTCCCAGGGCAACAGGCCGCGCCGGGAGCGCTCGAAGTCGCGCTGCGCATCCTGTACCGCGTGCAGGGAGGACGCGGAATCCGGCGTGGGCTCGCGAGCCACGGCCGGTGCGCCAGCGAACTGAAGTTGCATCAGCATTCCGATCGCGCTCACGAGCATGATGGCACCCTAGAAAAAGAACCAGAGGAGCGCGACGATCTCGATCGTGGCGGCCACGACGCCGAAGATCATCGCGCGACGAAGGTCGCGTCCGGTCTGCTGCTGGTCCTCGCTCATGCCTGTATCTTGGCTGCATGATGCGGACCTCACAACGTCTTCGGGCTGGCCCACTTCTGATCGCGGCGCTGTGGATGGGGGCGTGCGAGCGCCCGACCGGGCCTGCGACATACGTCTACACGGATCGCCCGGTGCAGACGTCGCCCTCGAATGCGGGATGGGCCACGGTGGAAACCGGGGCGCGCCACAGCTGTGCACTCACCACGAGCGGTGGGGCGTTCTGCTGGGGAAGCAATACCAGTGGCCAGCTGGGAGTCGGGACGGCACGGGGCCGGTGTACGCGGCTGCAGACGCCCTGCGAAGCAGGCCCGCGCGCCGTGTCTACGCCGGTACGCTTTGCTCAGCTGTCGGTGGGTGACGCGCATGTCTGTGCCGTGGCACTCGACCGCTCGCTCTGGTGCTGGGGTGACAATCTGCAGTTCCAGACCTCATTCCTCACCGGAGGCGTCATCGATACGCCGATGCGGGTGGGCACCGATCTGCAGGTAGCGAGTGTAGGAGCGGGAGCGACGCACACGTGCGCCGTGCGCACCGATGGCGTGGTGCTGTGCTGGGGAGAGGGACGGCTCGGGGCGCTGGGCCGCGGCGACACGGTCACGAGTGCAGCGCCGCTGCCGATCACCAGCACTCAGCGATTCGTGCTCGTGCGATCAGGCCGCTGGCGGAGCTGCGCGATCGACGTCGACGGCGCGGTGTGGTGCTGGGGCGCGGAGTGGGAACGATCGGAGGGCGCGCTGGAATACTTCCACCAGCGCCTGCTTCCGCACCGCATCGCGGGACTGCCTCCCATGGCGGAGGTCTCGGTGGGGGCGCTGTCGATCTGCGGAGTGGCACGCGCTGGACAGGCCTGGTGCTGGGAGGCGAACGGTTTCGGGCAGTTGGGCACCGGGCGCCTCACCGGCGAGCTCATGCCCGTGCGCGTCGCGAGCGACTCACTGTTCCGGAGTGTGAGCGTGGGACTCATCACCACCTGCGGGCTCGCCGCCGGGGGCACGGCGTACTGCTGGGGAAACAACTCGTTCGGGCAAGTTGGTGTGCCGCGTCCCGGCAGCTACTGCGGAGAGGCCGCATACGAGTGCAGCACAGTGCCCCTGGCGGTGTTCGGGGGACTGCGGTTCGGTCACCTGGTGACGTCGCCCGGCGATCACAGTTGCGGCGTCACGCAGGTCGGGGCGCTGTTCTGCTGGGGGATCGGTGGAGACGGGCAACTGGGCGATGGCTGGACTCGCGACCGCCAGAGTCTCCCGGTGAACGTTCTGCCACCTGCCTCCTGATCCATTCTCACTGCCCTCCGGCAGCGATTAGCTTACCCACTGGCTTCCACGCGTCCTCCGCGTCGGTCATCGTGACGCGCTGTCCGGTGAGGCGCTGCAGATCGTGCTCATGCAGGCAGGAGCCGATACTACATCCCGAGCCGATCTACGCCGCGATTCCTCGCGCGTGAAGGCTGCTCTCCGTCGCGCTGGAGTATCCTGATGACCGAGCAGAACGCAGAAGAGACGGCAGAGCTTCCGAGCTTCGATTCGGCCGCGCTCGAGCGACTCAAGCGATTCGGCGGTGGCAAGTTGCTGGGCGAGATGATCGCCCTGTTCCTGGAGTCCGCTCCGGAGCGCATCTCCTCGGCCCGCACCGGCGTAACAGACGACGATGCGAAGACCGCCGAGATGGCACTGCATTCGCTCAAGTCCAGTTCCGCACAGCTCGGCGCCATGCGCATGTATCGGCTGTGCGAGCAGGGCGAAACTCTCTCGCGCACAGGCCAGCTCGACATCGTGTCGCTGCTGGTGAGCGACATCGAACAGGAATACCCACGCGTCCAGCTCTGGCTGGAGGCTGCACGCACGGAGTCGACGTCATGAAGCGAGTTGCTGTGGTGGAGGACAACGCGGACAACCGCCTGCTGCTGCAGGCTATCCTCGACGGCCTGTACGATGTCACGGAATACGAGAATGGCATCGATGCGCTGGCCGGTCTCGCGGCCGACCTGCCGGATCTCGTGCTGCTGGACATTTCGCTCCCGGGCATGGATGGGAACGAGATCCTCACGCGCATCCGTGCGGACGACGCGCTGCGCCGCCTGCCGGTGATTGCCCTTACCGCGCATGCCATGAGCGGCGACCGGGAGAAATACCTGGCGCACGGCTTCAACGACTACATCACGAAGCCCATTGTGGATGAGTCGTTGCTGCTGAACGCGATGGAGCGGTGGATCGCGAAGAGCGCGGACGGCGCGTTGGGCTGACCAGTGCGCCTACTGCTCGCGCAGGGCCGCCATGGGCGTCTCGCGGAACACCTCGCGACCGGTGAGGAGCCCGATGGCCACGGCCAGCGAGATCATCAGGAGTGCCACCATCGCAGAAGGCAGGATGCTCGGTTCGAAAGGCTGCTTGAACACGTAGTGCATCATCGCCCAGGCGCTGCCGATGCTCAGGATCACGCCACCCACGCTCCCCAGCGCGCCCAGCACCACATACTCCGCGAGCATCACGCGCCCCACCTGCTTGCGCGTGCCGCCGAGCACCTTCAACAGCACGCCTTCGCGCAGCCGCTCTCGGCGCGTGGCGCTCACGGCGCTGAACAGCACGGGAATCCCCAGCGCCAGGCTGAGTCCGGCCATGAAGCGAATGGCGGCGGTGACCTTGTCGAGCACGCGCGACACAGTCTGCTGGATCATGGTGAGATCCAGGCTGGCGACGTTGGGGAACCGGTTCACCACGTCGCGCTGCAGGCGCGCCACCGCACCCTCGCCGCGCACTGAGGCGAGTACCGCGTACTGTCGCGGCGCCTTCTCCAACGCGCGTGTCTCGAACACCACGAAGAAGTTGGGCTCGAACCGCGTCCAGTTCACTTCGCGGGTGCTGGTCACGCGCGTGGGAATGCGCACGCCCTGCACGTCCCACGTGATCGTGTCGCCCAGGGCGACGCGGAGATCGCGCGCGATGGCCTGGTCGATGGAGACGGCGGGAAGCTGCGAGGGATTCGTGCCGCCCGTATGGAAGACGCCCGAGGTGATCCGCTCGGACGGCATGATCACATTCCGGAAGGTGGAGCGATACTCGCGCCGCAGCACCCAGCCGGGCCGCGCGCGCCGACCTCCGCGCCCGGATGCCGAGTCACCAGTGACAAGCTGCGCGCCCGACACACCGTTGATCGCCGCGATCTTCAGCGGGATGATTGGTGTGCGCTGCGTTACCTGATACCCCTGCGCTCGCACCATGGAATCGAGCGGCTCGCCCTGGTCGCTCTGCACGTCGAAGAAGAGCACGTTGGCGCGCGAGGCGTCGAGCTTGACCGAGACCGTGCGCAGCAGGTTGTCCTGCACCTGGTACACGGTGCTCATGAGAAACACGCCGAACCCCAGTGCGAGCACTACACTTCGCGTTTGATTACCGGGCCGGTAGAGCGCCGCCACACCCTGGCGCAGCACGAATGGCCACGATGGGCGCACCAGGTAGCGCGCCGACGCGCTGAGCAGCGCCGCTGCGCCATACAGCGCGGCCACCGCCACCGCGATGCCCGCGGACATCGCGAGGCCCTCGCGGAGGTCGTCCGCGCGGGCGACGCCGAGCGCTGCCTCACGCACCACGGTGAGAATCGCCAGCAGCACGCGCACAGCATCGAACCGCGCGCCGCGAAGCGCCGCTGCATCCGATTCCCGCCGCAGTGTCTGAAGCGGACTCACATTGCGGAGCGCCAGCAGGGGGCGGAGCGAGAAGATCAGCGCGACCCACACCCCCACGCCGAGGCCGGTGAGCACTGCGAGTGGCTCCACCGTCACCGAGACATCCACCGGAAGGAAGTCCCGCAGCACATACGGCATCGCGAGTTGCAAGGCGACGCCGAGCACCGCGCCCAGTGCAGCCCCCAGAATGGCCATGGCGACCGCCTGCACCACGTACACCACGAGCACCTGGCCACTTGTGGCGCCGAGGCAGCGCAGAATGGCCACCGTGTCGATCTTGCGCATCACGAAGGCATTCACGCCACTCGCCACACCGATGCCACCCAGGAGCAGCGCCACGAGACTGATCATCCCGAGGAAGACGCGAAGCTGATCGATGGCCTGCGTGAGATTGAATTCCGTTTCCGCCGCCGTGCGGAAGCGCACCTGCGCCGCCTCCAGACGCGTCTTGAATCGCGAGATGAAGCGATTCGGCGGCATGGACGGCGTGAGCTTGATGAGTGTCTCGTGATCGGAGCGGCTGCCAAACAGGAGCAGCGACGTTTCGTCGAGATAGCGCGCCGGGATGTACACACGTGGCCCGATCGCACTCGTGACACCCACGTCGCCCG
>JBBSVF010000123.1:0-8716 GCA_038233745.1 Gemmatimonadales bacterium | reverse complement strand
AGTGCGCGAGCGAGCCCGAGGTGCCCGTGCGTGTTGTCGAACCATTCTGCAGCCGTGTGCACGCCCCCTCCGGTGCCACCGGCTCCGATCGCAATGGCGGGTACGCCGAGGCTGATCGGCACATTCGCGTCCGTGGACGCCGTTGCCGTCGCGGCGCGCCGGCCGATGGAGCGCGTGGCGTCCATTGCGAGCCGCACCAGCGAGTGCTCATCGTCGAGCGCGCCGCA
Source organism: Gemmatimonadales bacterium (assembly GCA_038233745.1). Classification (GTDB taxonomy): domain Bacteria; phylum Gemmatimonadota; class Gemmatimonadetes; order Gemmatimonadales; family Gemmatimonadaceae; genus AG11. Next base: position 8,489 of record JBBSVF010000123.1, on the reverse strand, counting down.
CGGTCGATCGCCGATCGTGCTGACCTCCACGTGCAGCGGATCCGAACCGGGTGAGCGGCGGGCATTTTCCTGATGCACGGCCTTGCGCACCGCCTGTTCCACTTCGGTGACACATGCTGCGATGACCGTAGCGGAGGTGGACCGGAGATCGATCTCGATCCAGGCCTCCTCGGGAATGGCGTTCACGCTGATCCCGCCTCCCATGCGACACACGCTCAGTGTGGTACGTGGTGCGCGCGGCAGGGGCAGCGCCGCGAGACGTGCGATGATTCCGCCCGCAGCATGCACGGGGTTCACGACCCCCCATGAGGACCAGCTGTGGCCGCCCACACCGCGCAGTGTGACCCGCAGACGTCGCGAGCCCAGGGCGGTGGTGACGATGCGATCATCGCCGGCGCCATCCAGCGCGACACACGCCAGGGGCCGCGAGTCGAGCCGCGCGAAGAGATGCTTGATACCTCGAAGATTGCCGGTGCCTTCCTCGCCGACCGTTGCGGCGAAGATCACCGGTGACTCCGTGATCACCGCGCGTCCGTCGATCGCCGCTGCGATGGCGAGCAGACCGGCCAGCCCACGCGAGTTGTCCACGATGCCGGGGGCGCAGAGATGCGTGCCTTCTCGGGTCACGCGCACGGGCGTGCCCGCGGGGAACACTGTGTCCAGGTGGGCACAGACCAGCACCGGAGCGGCCGACGGATCTCGGCCTGGCCGCACGGCGATCACGTTTCCCACGTCATCCGTCCGCACGCGCTCAAGCCCGAGCGTCGTCAGGCGCGAGGCGACGAAGGCGGCGCGCGCGCTCTCCTCACCGGTGGGCGCGGCGATCTCGCACAACGTCACCTGCGTGGCGAGAACCCCGGCATCGCTCCGCGCCAGACGCTCACGGGCTGGAGTGAGCCGCTCGAAGAGCGACGTCGATTCCCGGCGGTCAAGCCACGAGTGCGCGATCATTGTTAATCTATGGCTGCTGGCATTCCCTCTGCGCAAGCTCTGCAATCGTCACCCACCGCCATCACCCATGGATTCGTCTCCCCGGCCGACGCTGGGCCGCAACGTGAAGGCACTGGCCGCGGTGAGTTTTCTCACCGATGTATCCAGCGAAATGATCTACCCGCTGTTGCCGGTGTTTCTCACCACGGTGCTCGGCGCCAATGCCAGCTTCATTGGGGCAATCGAAGGGGCGGCGGAGTCCACGGCCGCGCTGCTGAAGCTGGCCAGTGGCTGGTGGTCGGATCGTGCGCGCAGGCGCAAGCCGCTGGTGGTCGCCGGCTACAGCATTGCGTCGCTCGTGCGGCCACTGGTAGCCATTGCGACGAGCGCCTCGCAGGTGCTGATGATCCGGGTGGCCGATCGCGTGGGGAAGGGGATTCGCAACTCGCCGCGTGATGCGCTCATCGCAGAATCGGTGGACCCCAGCATCCGCGGCCGAGCCTTCGGCTTCCATCGGGCGGCGGACCATGCGGGCGGCGTGCTCGGACCGCTCATCGCCTTCGCGGTGCTTACGTGGCACCTGGCCGCGATTCGCACCGTCTTCTGGCTGGCGGCTATCCCTGGTGCGCTCAGTGTGCTGGTGGTGCTGTTCTTCGTGCGTGACATTCCGCGGCCTGCTGCGCTGGCGGCGAGTGCTCCTGATCTCTCACAGCCCCTGACGCGCCGATTCTGGGGCGCGCTGGGTGTGATCCTCATCTTCACGCTCGGAAACTCGACCGACGCATTTCTGTTGTTGCGCGCCAGCCAGCTCGGCGTGCCGGTGGCACTGGCACCAATCCTCTGGGCTGCGCTCCACGTGGTGAAGTCGGCGTCCAGCACGCCGGGAGGTGCGCTGAGTGATCGCATCGGACGACGTCCCACGCTGGTGGCCGGTTGGCTGCTCTACGCGGCGGTGTACGCCGGCTTCGCGTATGCGAGTGCGCCGTGGCATGCCTGGGCGCTGTTCGGGGTCTACGGCGTGTTTTTCGGACTCACGGAGGGCAGCGAGCGAGCCCTTATAGCGGATCTGGTGTCAACCGAGCGACGGGGGACGGCGTTCGGCTGGTACAATCTCGCCATCGGCATTGGCGCGCTACCCGCATCACTGCTGTTCGGCTACGTGTGGGACCGGGCTGGCGCCCCGCATGCCTTCCTCATGGGAGCCGCTTTCGCGATTATCGCCACCGTGGGTTTGATGCTCGTGCTGCCACGCGTTCAGCAGCAGCGACTGCCGGGCTGATCGTACCGCCGACGCAGCGCGTCCCTCGCGAACTCGCGTTCGTCCAGCGGCCGCACGCCCCGGTGATGGGCGCGCATGTGCGCGAGATACGTCGCGTAGTCCGGAGCGCCGATCACGCGCCGGACTACCGCCGCGAGCGCCCGCCACAGCTCAGCGAGGCGCTGCACTGACCGGCTGCGGATGGCCGATGGCATGCTCGAAAAGCTCGAAGATGCGGGTGTATTCGTCGGTCCACGACGAGGGACGTACGAAGCCGTGATCCTCCACGGGGTACGACGCCAGGGTCCAGTCCTTTTTCCCCAGCTCGATGAGACGCTGCTCGAGCCGCACGATGTCCTGGTAGTGGACATTTGCGTCGACCATGCCGTGCGCCATCAGCAGCGGGCTGCGGAGCCCCTCGGCGAAATAGATGGGCGACGAGCGACGGTAGGCCAGCGTGTCATCCTGCGGGCGGTTGAGAATGTTCGACGTGTAGCCGTCGTTGTAGTGTGCCCAGTCCGTCACCGAGCGCAGCGCGGCGCCCGCGCCGAAATATTCCGGCGTGGTGAACAGCGCCATCAGCGTCATGAATCCACCATAGCTGCCGCCGTACATGCCGATGCGCGACGCGGGAATGCCGTACGTGCTGGTGAGCCACTTCGAGGCGTCCACCTGATCCTGCAGATCGCGACCGCCCATGAAGCGATAGATCGCAGTGCGCCAGTCGCGTCCGTAGCCGGCCGAGGCACGATAGTCGACGTCGATGACAGTGTAGCCCGCTCGCGCCAGCAGGTGATTGAACATGTATTCTCGCGGATACTCGGACCAGAAATTCCCGACGTTGTGCAGGTAGCCCGCCCCGTGCACGAAGATCACAGCCGCCCCGTTGGGCTGTGCGCCAAGATCCGATGGTCTATAGACATGGGTGGGGAGCTGCACGCCATCCGAGGCGGGAATGTTCACGAGTGCCGGTTCGATCCACGGCCCGCGCGAGAACTCTGCACTGGGCGACACGGTAAGCCGATTCGCACGCGCTTTTGCGGTATTCGCCTGCAGAAAGAGCTCGGGCGGTCTGTTCACGAAGGACGCGACATCCGCGAGCTGGCGTCCATCCGGCGAGACGGTGACGGTGTGCCCTCCGGAGGCTGTCGTGATTCGGGTGCGTGAGCCACCGTTTACGGGCATGCGATAGAACTGCTGCTCGAATGGCGAGGGCTCGCTGGTGGTGAGAAAGAACTCGCGTCCATCCGGAGAGAGATAGACGCTCTTTACCTCCCAGGCGCCGCTGGTGAGCGGCCGGATGCTGCCGCCCGCTGCCGGGGCTTCGTAAAGCTGCGCGTAACCCGTGCGCTCGCTCGCGAACCACAGAGTTTTTCCTCCATCGGTAAAGCCGGCGCAGGTGGCGCACGGCCCGCCCACCCACGCCGTGTCGCGCAACGTCTCGATCGTGGTGAGCAGGGCGGTATCCGAGCGCACGCTCAGCAGCACACGCGACTTGTGATTCTCCGGAAAGGCGAACAGCGCGGCACGCGTGCCGTCCTCGTTCCATCCGGCCAGCGCCACGTTGCCCGCCGTGCTGTCCGATCCATTGAGCACCAGCGGCGTTGCACGCCCACCTGGCAGTGACACCCAGAGCACCCGCGACCGGTTCGTGGCGTCGCCCACCTTGCTGCGAATGCGCAGGTTCTCCACGTACCCGCTGGACGTCACGAACTGCGGCACCTCCGCCTGACGTAGCGCGCTCCCCGCCGGTGCACCCACCACCACGAGCGCCGCGCGCCCGTTCGGAGAGACGCTGATGGTGGAGACACGCTCCGTTGCGCCAATCCAGATCGGCTGCAGTCCCGCTGCTTCGCGAGCCTTGCGTTCGGCCCGCTGTATGCTGTCAGCATTTGCGCGGTCGCGCACGACGTCGAACAGGTCGCGCTGCTGCTGCTCAAGACGCCCGCGCTGTCCGGCAGCGCGCGCAGAATCCTTCGGGACGGGCCCGGTCCGGATGTCGGTGAGCTGCCGGACGGCGCCATCCACCAGCGAGAGCGCGTACGCGTTGCTCTCGCGGATAAAATACACGGTGTGGGCGTCGGCGGAGAAGGTTGGGCGGCTCTCCTGCGCGACAGTCTGTGTGAGTCGCCGGGCGCTTCCGTCGCGCAGCGAGATGAGGTAGAGATCGCCATTGGCTTCCACCACCCGAGTGCGCCCGTCGGGCGACGCCATCCCCTCCGCGATGTACGGCGCCGCGGAATCTGCCTGCGCCGGCGTGAGGCGCTCGGGCACGGCACCGGCCGTCGCGCGTACCCGGTACGGATGCACTGGCTCGCGCCAGTCGGTGCCCGCCTCGTTCCACATGAAGTGGATCCAGCGCCCGTCTGCACTCCAGCGCACATTCGACGGTGCGCGGCCGTAGAGCTCCGGCCCGCGCATGATGTTGCGGACGGAGAGATCGAAGTCGGCGGGCCTCGTCGCCGCCGGCAGTGCACTCTGCGCAGACAGCGCTGGCGCAGTGAGAACGAACAGGGCAGGGAGGATACGGCGAACGTTCATCATGAGTGCGGAAGTGAGCTGAGAGTGTCACCGGCGAGTGCAGTGCGCGGCAAGCAGGGAATTTCAGTGGACGGCGCCCTGTCCTGCCCCTGCAATACGCGGAACCACACGCGGATGCTGTCCACGAGAATGACGATCACGGAGATCAGGAAGAAGGCGGCGACGGCGGCATCGAGGTAGTCGTTGCCGATCATCCGGGCCAGGTCTCCCGGCGAGTTCACTCCAGGCGGTAGCGTACCGGCGGCCTGTGCCGCGGCGAGCGATCGCGCGTGGGCCAGGAACCCGAGTTTCGGCAGTGGAGATAAGATCTTCGCGGCGCCGGCGGTCATCGTCACGATCACCAGCCAGGCAAGTGGCAGGAGCGTCACCCACGCGTACCTCGCGCGTCCCGAGCGGATGATCACGGTGGTGGCCACGCAGAGCGCCACGGCCGCGAGCAGCTGATTGCTGATGCCGAACAACGGCCAGAGCGAGTTGATACCGCCGAGCGGATCGTTCACGCCCTGCCAGAGGAAGGCGCCCCACATCGCCACGAAGAGCGCGCTGGAGAAGAGCACCGCCGGCGTCGAACTGCTGTTGCCAAAGGGCGCCCACGCGTGGCGACCCACGTCCTGGAGCATGAACCGGCCGACGCGTGTTCCGGCATCCAGCGTCGTGAGAATGAAGAGCGCCTCGAACATGATGGCGAAGTGATACCACAGCGCCATCGAGCCATCGCCACCTCCCAGCGCGCGGCTGAAAAGGTGCGCCATCCCCACCGCGAGCGAGGGCGCACCACCGGTGCGTGAGAGGAGACTGCTCTCGCCCACCTGCCGTGCGAGTGCGTCGAGCTCCGCCGGAGTCACGGTGAACCCCCAGTTCGCGATCGCCGCCGCCGCACTGGCCGAGGTGGTGCCGAGTGCAGAGGCAGGTGCATTGATGGCGAAGTACACACCCGGTGTGAGGGCGCACGCGGCAATGAGTGCCATCACGGCCACGAAGCTCTCCATCAGCATCGCGCCATAGCCCACCATGCGCGCGTCAGTCTCGCGCTCGAGCAGCTTCGGCGTGGTGCCCGACGAGATCAGCGCATGAAAGCCACTGATGCTGCCGCACGCGATAGTGATGAACGCAAAGGGAAACAGCGCTCCTGCGAACACAGGCCCCGTGCCATTCGTGAATCGCGTGAGCGCGGGCATTTCGAGATGCGGCAGCACCACTAGGATCCCGGCGGCAAGCGCCACGATCACTCCGATCTTCACAAAGGCGCTCAGATAGTCGCGCGGGGCCAGCAGCAGCCACACCGGCAGCACGGAGGCGGCGAAGCCATACCCCATCAGCAGGAGCGCCAGCGTGCGACCACTCAGCGTGAACATGGCAGCCAGTGACGGATGTTCCGCCACCCAGCGTCCGCCGTACAGGGCGCCGACCAGCAGGAACAACCCGATTGCGCTGGCCTCCAACACGCGTCCCGGGCGGAACCAGCGCATGTACATGCCCATGAGCATCGCGATCGGAATCGTGAGCCCGATGGTGAAGGTGCCCCACGGGCTGGCCTTGAGGGCATTCACCACGACGAGACCGAGCACCGCGATGAGCACCACCATGATACCGAGCACCGCCACGAGCCCGGTGAAACCGGCCACCGGACCGATCTCCTCCTTGGCCATCTGCCCGAGCGACTTTCCATTGCGACGCATGGACGCGGCGAGGATCACGAAGTCCTGCACCGCGCCTCCCAGGGCGACGCCGACGATGATCCAGAGGACACCGGGGAGATATCCGAACTGGGCGGCGAGAGTGGGACCCACGAGCGGGCCGGGTCCCGCGATGGCGGCAAAGTGATGTCCGAACACCACCCACCGGTTGGTGGGCACGAAATCCCGCCCGTCCGACAGCCGCTCCGAGGGCACCTGCCGCGTGTCGTCGAGCGCGAAGATCCGCGCGGCGATGAAGGCGCTATAGAACCGATATGCCACTGCGTACGTGCAGACGGCAGCCACCAGCAGCCACGCGGCGCTGATCCGCTCCCCGCGTGAGAGCGCAATCCAGCCGAGCGCACCGGCGCCGCAAAGTGCCACGAGGAGCCACGCGATCGCGCGACCGGTTCGCAGTGCCGACGGTTGGGCTGATGTTGCCATGCGCCAAACTGCGCGGATGGCGGAGGTCGGTCAATCCGTTGGCGTGGTCGACGGTTTCCTGCGCGATCATTAGCTTCCCCCTTCAGCCATGACCACTCACTACCGCCTCGTCCGTCGACTCGGCAGCGCCGCGCTGCTGATGGTGCTGAGCGCCTGCGCGCACAGCGCTGCGTCTTCAGGCGACGAGGCTCCCACGCCAGGCGTGGCAATGCGCCCGCTGGCACAGCTGGCCGCCCAGCAGGTTCTGGTGACGCCGCTGTTCGCCCTCATTCCGCGCGATTCGCTCGGGTGGGCCGCATCGGTGGGTCCGCTGCGCGACTATCAGAAGACCTTCGACGCCGAGCTCCAATCGGTGCTCGGCGCGCGCGGCCTGGCGACGCAGTGGAAATATCCGCCAGATCTGGTGCGGGCGGCGCGGCTGAATCCCACGTACGCCGTGGATCCCTACAGCATCGGTGTGAACGTCCTCCGCAGCCCTGATGTGAAATCGGGAACGCGCCTGGGGGATCCGCTCGCCACACAGTTGCGCACCATGATCGCCCTGCAGGAAGCGCGCGCCGTGCTCGTCCCCGTGGAGCTTCGCTTCGAGCGCACCGCCACAGGGCAGGGCGTCGGCGTGCTTCGCGTCGCGCTGCTGGACGGACGGCTTTCCGACGTCCGCTGGATCGGCACCGTGCGTGGCGATCCCTCTCCGACTCTCACGCGCGCCACGCTCACGAGCGTGGCGGCGCACCTTGCAGATCTGATCGCGGCCCCCTGAGGCCGACCACCGCCGGGCGCATCCATGGGCACCTCTGTCACACTCATTCCAGGCGACGGCATCGGCCCGTCGATCACGCAAGCCACCGTGCGCGTCGTCGAGGCAGCGGGCGCCGAGATCCGGTGGGATCGACAGGTGGCGGGGATGGCGGGCGTTGCGAAGTTCGGCGATCCGATTCCCGATGCCACACTCGATTCCATCCGACGCACCCGTGTCGCGCTGAAGGGCCCGCTCGAAACCCCGGTGGGCGAAGGGTTCCGCTCCATCAATGTGGCGCTGCGGAAGACCTTCGATCTCTACGCCAACGTTCGTCCGGCGCACACGATCGTGAAGGGCGGACGGTATGAGGACATCGATCTGGTGCTGGTGCGCGAGAACACCGAAGGGCTGTACGTGGGTATCGAGCACTACGTGAAGATCGGCCCCGATCCCAAGGCCGCTGCCGAGTCGATCGCGCTGATCACACGCGTGGGCTCGGAGCGTATCGCGCGCTACGCCTTCGAGTACGCGCGGAAGCACGGACGTCGCAAGGTGACGGTGGCTCACAAGGCCAACATCCTCAAATACTCGCAGGGGTTGTTTCTGGAGAGCACGCGGATGGTGGCGCACGACTATCCGGACATCGAGTTCCAGGAGGTGATCGTGGACGCGATGGCGATGAACCTGGTGCTGCACCCCGAGCGCTTCGATGTAATCGTCACGACCAACCTGTTCGGCGACATCCTCAGCGATCAGATCGGCGGCCTGGTGGGCGGGCTCGGCCTGGCTCCGGGTGCCAACATCGGCGAGAACGGCGCAATCTTCGAAGCGGTGCACGGAACGGCACCAGACATCGCGGGAAAGAATGTCGCGAATCCGGGCGCGATGATCCTCGCGGCCT
>JBBSVF010000122.1:0-8771 GCA_038233745.1 Gemmatimonadales bacterium | reverse complement strand
GGCGATCTGCAGCGTCTCCAGTCGCGCGGACCGGGTCTTGAGCAGCACCACCGCTTCCTGCTCATCCGCAATCTTCCCCTGCCAGCGATAGAGCGACCGCCCACCGGGCAGCACCGTACCGCACGCAATGAGGCGACGTTCGAGCAGCGCTCGGACGAGCGCCACGGCCTCGTCGGCCGAGGAGAGCGTGGTCATCACCACGATGGCATCGGTGTGCGGCATGGACGCAGGACAGGTGGAACTGTGGATGCTGGCGAGTGCGAACGCGGTCCGTCTCTGCAATCTAATGCCACGCTCCTGGAGGCATTCCCCGGCGCTTGTTTCATGACGGTCCGGACGCGAGCTTACGCAGGCTATGGCAGAAGACTCACTGATCGTCCGCGGCGCCCGGGAACACAACCTCCGGAATGTCGACGTGACCATTCCGCGCGACCGGCTCACGGTCATCACCGGGTTGTCCGGCTCCGGGAAATCCTCGCTCGCCTTCGATACGATCTACGCCGAAGGGCAGCGTCGGTACGTCGAGTCGCTCAGTGCGTACGCACGACAGTTCCTCGGGCTCATGGAGAAGCCTGACGTCGATGCCATCGAAGGACTCTCGCCCGCGATCTCCATCGAACAGAAGACCGCGGGACACAACCCGCGATCCACCGTGGGCACCGTCACCGAGATCTACGACTACCTGCGACTGCTGTATGCGCGCGCTGGCATCCCGCATTGCCCCAGCTGCGGTCGTCCGGTGCAGCGCCAGAGTCCGTCGCAGATCGCGGAGCTGGTGCTGGAATGGCCGGAGGGCACGCGCATCGAGATTCGCGCTCCGCTCATCCAGGGCCGAAAAGGCGAGTTCCGCGATCTCTTCGAGAGCGCGCGGAAGCAGGGCTTCATCCGCGCCTACGTCGACGGCGCGCTCATCGAGCTCGCCGATCCGCCGAAGCTCAACCGGCGCGCGAATCACGACATCTCGGTGGTGGTCGACCGGCTCGCCGTCCGCGCCGACGATCGCGGTCGGCTCACCGACTCCCTCGAAACAGCGCTCAAGCTCGCTGAAGGCCTCGTGGAGGTGATCGACGCGGATGGCGATCGCAAGGAGACGTACTCCGAGCGGTATGGCTGTCCGGTCTGCGGCATCTCCATGCCCGAGCTGGAGCCGCGGCACTTCTCCTTCAACTCGCCGTTTGGCGCGTGCACGAAATGCGGTGGCCTTGGCACACGCCGCCGCGTGAGCGAGGAACTCCTGCTGGGCGACCCTCGCATCTCGATTCTCGAAGGGGTCGTCCTGCCGTGGGGCGAGCCCAGTGGCTACCTCCGCAAGGTCGTGCTGCCCACTCTCGCCCGGCAGTTCCACTTCGATCTCAACACCGCGTGGGGCCAGCTGCCGGACGCCGTGAAGCAGAGTCTCCTGCACGGCGATGCCGGTGATCGCAAATCGAAGAAGGGCGACGGAACGTGGGAAGGCATCATCGCGAATGTGGAGCGCCGCTACGAGGAGAGCGACTCCGACATGGTGCGCCAGGAACTCGAAGGCTACATGCTCGCCGTACCGTGCGCCGATTGTCACGGGCATCGTCTCAAGCCGGAATCGCTCGCCGTCACGATCGCCACGCGCAACATCGGTGAGGTCGTCGATCTCGCCATTACCGAGTCGCTGGCGTTCTTCGAGCAGGTCCCCATCAAGGACGCGACGCACGCCAACGGTCTCGACCCGGAGATCGCCGGCCCCATTCTCAAGGAAGTGCGTGAACGGCTCCGCTTCCTGGTCGATGTCGGTCTGGACTACCTCACCCTGGGCCGCTCCGCCGAGTCGCTCTCGGGAGGCGAGGCACAGCGCATCCGGCTCGCCACGCAGATCGGCTCCCGCCTGGTCGGCGTGCTCTACATCCTGGACGAGCCGTCCATCGGCCTTCACCAGCGCGACAACACGCGGCTCCTCAACACCCTCATCCAGCTGCGCGACCTCGGCAACACGGTGATCGTCGTGGAACACGACGAGGAAACCATGCGTGCTGCCGATCACGTGATCGACATGGGTCCCGGTGCGGGAAAGCACGGAGGGGAGGTCATCGCCGAAGGAACGGTCGAACAGATCATCGCGAATCCCGCGTCGATCACCGGCAAGTTCCTCAGTGGCGAGCTGTCCGTGGAGGTGCCGGCAACTCGCCGCGTGCCTGATGAAAACCGCATCATCCGCATCGCGAACGCGCGCGAGCACAACCTTCAGAATGTCGACGCGGAAATTCCTCTCGGCCTCTTCGTCGCCGTCACAGGCGTGTCGGGCTCGGGAAAGAGCACGCTCATCGAGGACATTCTCCATCAGTCGCTGGCGCGGCACTTCTACCGTGCGCGCGTGATTCCCGGCCTGCACGATCGCATCACGGGCCTCGAGCACATCGACAAGGTCATCGACATCGACCAGTCGCCGATCGGACGCACACCGCGGAGCAATCCGGCAACGTACACTGGCCTGTTCACCCCCATTCGGGAGCTGTTTGCCGAACTGCCCGAGGCGAAGATCCGCGGGTATGGACCCGGGCGCTTCTCGTTCAATGTGAAGGGCGGGCGTTGCGAGGCATGTCAGGGCGACGGACTCGTGAAGATCGAGATGCATTTCCTGCCTGACGTGTACGTGCCCTGCGAAGTGTGCAAGGGCCGGCGCTACAACCGTGAGACGCTCGAGGTGCGCTTCCGCGGCATGAGCATCGCCGATGTGCTGGAGATGACCTGCGAGGACGCGCTCGCCTTCTTCGAGAATCAGCCGCGCGTGCGGCAGAAGCTGCAGACCATGAATGACGTGGGACTGGGCTACATCCATCTGGGCCAGAGCGCCACGACTCTTTCGGGAGGTGAGGCGCAGCGCATCAAGCTCGCGACAGAACTCTCGAAGCGGGACACCGGCCGCACGCTGTACATCCTGGACGAGCCCACCACGGGCCTCCACTTCGAGGACGTGCGTGTGCTGCTCACCGTGTTGCATCGGCTGGTGGAGCGCGGCAACACGGTGCTCGTGATCGAGCACAATCTGGACGTCATCAAGACGGCCGACTGGATCATCGATCTCGGACCTGACGGCGGCACACGCGGTGGCACGATCGTCGCCGCTGGATCACCGGAAGCCATCGTGAAAGTGAAGGCCAGCCATACCGGTCGGTATCTTGCTCCCATGTTGAAGCGGCACGCGAAGGTTCGCTAGCTCGGTCGTCCGTACGCGACACTCGCATTCACCCACTCATCCACGGGTCGCCATGGTCTCGCTGCTCGACATCATCGGTCCGGTCATGGTCGGCCCGTCCTCGTCGCACACCGCGGGCGCCTGTCGCATTGGGCTCCTGGCGCGGTGCCTGGTGGGAGGCACGCCCGAGTCCGCACGCGTCGAACTGCACGGCTCCTTCGCGCGCACCGGAGAGGGGCACGGTACCGACAAGGCCATCGTCGGCGGCCTGATGGGCTTTCGCCCGGACGACGAACGGCTGCGTACCGCGCTGGAGATCGCTGAACGCGAAGGGCTGAGCTACCGCTTCGAGAAGACAACCCTCGCGGAGGACGCGCACCCGAATACCGTGCGGCTCACCCTCGAGCGCGGTGACCGGGAAGCCATGATGGTGGCCTCCTCGCTCGGCGCTGGGCGCGTGCTGGTTACCGAGATCGATGGCTATCCGGTGGAGGTGTCGGGCAGCTACAACACCATCGTGCTCGTGGCGGAGGACGTACGCGGGTCGGTGGCGCGCATCGCCACCATCCTCGCCGACCACAACCTCAACATCGCCACGTTGAAGCTCACCCGCAAATCGCGTGGCGGCGATGCCTTCATGGTCATCGAGATCGACGACGTGCCGAGCGAAGAGGTGCGCGACGAGATCCGTCGTCTGGAGTGGGTCCGTTGGGCGTTCCGTCTGGACAAGGTGAGCGCATGATGGGCACCCGTGTCGTCCTGAGCGCAGCGAAGGACCTGCAGTTGGTCACGCCAACCCACACCACCTGATGTACAAATCCCTCGCCGACGCCATCCGCGACGCGGAAGCGAAACAGATCAGCCTCGCCACTCTCGCCCTCGAGACCGAATCCTCCGATCAGGGGCGCCCGGTGTCCGAGATCCGCGATGCGCTGCAGCGAGCGCTCAACGTGATGCGTGGCGCCGTCGCCCAGGGCATGGTGGGCGATCTCCACAGCGCCTCGGGCCTCGTCGGCGGCGACGCGGCCAAACTCCGCACCGGACCCGATGGACCGCTCGCCGGTACTCCTTTTCGCGATATTCTCGCCCGAGCCCTCGCCGTGCAAGAGGTGAATGCCGCGATGGGCGTGATCGTCGCGGCGCCAACGGCCGGCGGCGCGGGTGTCCTTCCCGCCGTGCTCACTGGCCTCGCCGCCGCGCGGAACATCCCCGATGAACACCTGATCGACGCACTCGCGGTCGCCGGATTGATCGGCGCCGTCATTGCCGAACGCGCGTCACTCAGTGGCGCCGAAGGCGGATGCCAGGCCGAGACAGGCTCGGCCGCGGCGATGGCGGCGGGTGCGGCCACCGAAATGCTCGGGGGCTCACCCTCCCAGGTGGGGCACGCCACCGCTCTCGCCATGCAGGGAACGCTGGGCCTGGTCTGCGACCCACTCGGCGGCCTCGTGGAACTGCCCTGCGTCTTCCGCAACGCCACCGGCAGCGCGATCGCGCTCACCGGCATCGAGCTCGCCATGGCCGGCGTCGAGTTCAAGATTCCCGTGGACGAAGTAATTGACGTCATGGGCGAGATCGGCCGCACGATGGACGTGCGCTACCGCGAGACAGCCGGTGGCGGTCTCGCCGCCACCCCCACCGGTCGCCGTCTCACGAGGGAGCGCCTCGTCCAGATCAAGCGCGGCTGACCTGCGTGGACCCGGCGTCCCGGTGACAAGCTCCGTCTCGCACCGTACCTTCACCCTTCGCGATACGCGCTGAAACGTGCGGGCGCGCCGCCGCGTACGGAAGAACACTCACTCGTCAGGGGTCATCGCGATGCTCACCAGGGACGACATCGAGAGCTTTCTCGTCCGACTCGGCGCCACGGGCGCCACATACACGGAAGTGGAGCCGGGGTTCTGGATCGTGCGGCCCAGCCCCGAAAGCGATCTCTCGATTGCTGTGAACTTCTCGCCGCCGGTCATCCTCATGCGCGTGGACGTGATGAGCCTGCCGGGCGATGCGATGCAGACCGCCACGCTTACGCGACGGCTGCTCGAACTCAATGCCACCGATCTCTTGCACGGGTCCTACGGCATCCAGAACGACCAGATCGTCCTCACCGAGGCGCTCGAACTCTCGGCCCTCGACTATGAAGAATTCCTCGCCAGCTACGAGAGCATGACGCTCGCACTTGCGTCCCATCTCCGGGAGCTCGGCTCCTACCGCGAGGCTCGCTGACCTGCCATGAGCATCTTCGATCGGTTCACCGCGCTGTTCCGCAGCAACATCAACGACCTCATCTCCCGGGCCGAAGATCCCGAGAAGATGCTGACGCAGATTCTCGTCGACATGCGAAGCCAGCTCGTGAAGGCCAAGCAGCAGGTGGCCATCGCCATCGCCGACGAGAAGCGTCTCCGCGATCAGGCAGACAGCGAGTACAAGCAGGGCCAGGATTGGGAGCAGAAGGCCATGCTCGCCATCCAGTCCGACCGCGACGACCTCGCCAAGCAGGCGCTCGTGCGCCAGACGGAGCACGTCTCGCACGCGCAACAGCTCGAGAGCACGTGGGAGCAGCATCACATGGAGACGGAGAAGCTCAAGAATCAGCTCCGCGACCTGAACGACCGCATCGAGGAAGCCAAACGCAAGAAGAATCTCCTCATCGCGCGCCAGCGTCGTGCGCAGGCGCAGCAGCGCATTGCGGAAACGATGTCGTCCCTGTCGGAGAAGAGCGCCTTCGAAGCCTTCGCCCGCATGGAGGAGCGTATAGATACCAACGAGCGTCAGCTCAAGGCATCAGCGGAGATCGAGGAGGAGTTCACCGGCGATACCCTCCAGCGCGACTTCAAGCAGCTCGAACGCGGCGCCGTTGGCGCATCGGTGGACAACCAGTTGCTGGCCCTCAAGCAGAAGATGGGCGTGCTCGGTGCCGGCTCGTCATCGCAGGGCCGCGCATTGAACGCCGGCCAGCGTGAAGAGACCGTGAACGCCGAAGTCGAGCGGCTTGGCGACGGTACCAACAAGTGAGGAGTGCGCCTGTAACTCCCGCCGCTGCCCAGCCAGTCGCGGGAACGATGCGGTTCGGGCCGGTGCTCGCGGCCGGTGTCTTCACCGTCCTGCTGCTCTGGCTCGTCGGACGCGTGGCCGAGGTGTTTCTGTTGCTCTTCCTCGGAATCATCATCTCGCTGTACCTGGGAGCCCTCGCCGACCTGCTGCACCGCCGAGCGCGCATGAAGGAAAGCGTCGCCTTCCTCATGGCCATCCTGCTCACCTTCGGTGGGCTCGTGCTCTTGTTCTGGGTATTGGTGCCACCGCTGATTGCGCAGACCCAGGAGCTCGTCAAGGTCCTGCCGACTTATATCGGCGGATGGGAGGCGGCGCTGGATCGCATGGTCGCCAAGGTCCCCGCGCTCAAGTCGGTCTATACGCCAGGCGAGCACCGTCTGCTGCTCGCCGTCTACCAGCAGGTCTCCGGTCAGTTCGGCGATGTCGTTCCGAAGCTACTGGGCTTGGTGGAAGTGCTGGTGAGTCTCTTCTCGGTGGTGGTGATGGGTCTCTACCTGGCCCTTCATCCCGCGCTCTACCGGGAATGGCTCATCGCGCTGTTCCCGCCCATCCACCGTGACCTGGTGCGCGACGTCCTGACCGACTGCGCCGGCTCCCTGCGCGCCTACATCGTGGGTCTTCTGCTCACGATGACCTTCCTGGGGACGCTCACCGCGATCGGGCTCTATTTCCTGAAGGTGCCATACGCTCTCACCTTCGGTGTCTTCACGGGGCTCGCGTGCATCGTTCCCTTCTTCGGCACCCTGCTCAGCACCACGCTCCCCGCGCTCTTCGTCCTCACCGGTCCCGAGGGAGGTTCGCGCGCGCTCTGGGTGATCGGCCTCGGTGTCATCGTGCATCTGGTGGAAGGGAACCTGGTGTCCCCCTACATCATGTCGAGGCAGGTCGACCTGCCGCCCGTGCTCACCATCGTGTTCGTGCTCATCATCGGCAAGCTGCTCGGCGGACTGGGGCTGCTGGTCGCAGTGCCGGGACTCGCCGTCATCATGGTGATCGTCCGGCGCATCCTCCTCTCGCGCATCTACGAGGGGCAGGGGTTCCGGCGCACGACCCGAGAGCGCGCGCTCAACCTCCGACTTCCCACTCCCGATTCCGGCGTCATCTTCCCGGCCTCACCGATTGACGTCATTTCGTTGATCGAACGCCGTACGACGCCGATTCCCGCCTGATCCGGCAGGGCGCACTGCACACGCCCTGCCGTCCCACCACCTCACGCCATGTCCCGCGACCAGCGCTATCTCATCCTGGCCGACGGCTCGTTCGGGCCCGAGAGCTCGAAGACCGCGAACGCCTGCATCCGCTACACTCCCGATCGCGTCGTCGGCGTGCTCGACGCCTCGCGCGCGGGCCGTTCCGCACAGCAGGTGCTCGGCTTCGGCGGCGACATTCCCGTGGTCGCGACACTCGAGGACGGACTCGCTCTGCACCCCACGGCGCTGCTGGTGGGCATCGCGCCCTCGGGAGGGCAGCTCCCGCGCGCGTGGATCGCGTTGATGGCTCGTGCCATCGAGGCAGGCCTCGACATCTGGAGCGGGCTGCACAGCTTCGTGTCCGACGTGCCAGAACTTGCCGCCGCGGCCGCGGCGCACGGCGTCACGATCCACGATCTGCGCCGCCCGCCGGCCGCGCTGGATGTCGCACGAGGCCGAGTGCGTGAGATCGCTGCCACCGTGATCCTCACCACGGGCACCGACTGCAACATCGGCAAGATGACGACGCAGCTGCAGATCCTGGATGCGGTGCGCGCGCGGGGCGTGCGCACGAACTTCGCCGCCACCGGCCAGACAGGAATCCTGATCGAGGGGCGCGGCATCGGAGTGGATGCCGTGATCGGGGACTTCATCTCCGGTGCCGCGGAGTCGCTGGTGCTCGAGTGCGCGGCAGACGCCGACCTGGTGCTGGTCGAGGGACAAGGCTCCATCATTCATCCCAGTTACTCTGGCGTGACCTACGGCCTGCTGCATGGCTCGTTGCCGCACGCGCAGATCATGTGTGCGCAGCCGTCACGCTCTGCCATCAACAACTGCGAGTGGGTGAAGATTCCGCCGCTGGCCGACTTCATTCGGCTCAGCGAGGCAGCAGCCGCACCACTGCGCCCCGCACCAGTGATCGCAGTGGCGCTGAACACGTACGATCTTTCCGAGGACGAGGCGCGTCGCGCGGTCGAGCGCGTCTCGCAGGAGACGGGCCTGCCCACCACCGATCCCGTTCGCTTCGATCCCGGCCTGCTGGCAGATGCCGTCGTGGCCTTCCACCGGCAACGTCCGCGCTGATTTGCTGACAACTGCAATGCGGCGGTGACGGACGCACTCGCGATGAGCTCTACTGTTCGCGTATGCCAATGGCGCTGCGGGTTCAGGATCTCTGGAAGAGTTATGCGGGTGGAGTCAAAGGCTGCTCCGCCCGCGTGTGGGCGCTGCGGGGGTGCTCACTGGAGCTGTCGGTGGGCGAGCGCGTAGCCATCGTCGGGCAGCGTGCTTCCGGCCGGTCGACGCTGATTGCCTGCCTCGCCGGCGAGTGCCGCCCGGATGCAGGCCGGATCGAGTACCCGCTC
>JBBSVF010000121.1:0-8776 GCA_038233745.1 Gemmatimonadales bacterium | reverse complement strand
GTCCAAGATGATGTAACAGGTCTGTGGCCTGAGTGCAGCGAAGGGCCTGCAACTGCAGATCCTTCGCTGCGCTCAGGATGACGGGTGGGGCATGGGGCCTCCGGGGGCACAGGCAGGTTGGCACTTTGACAGCCTTCCGGGTTACCTTTCCCGGGCTGTCACGTAGCTCCATGGTACGCGTTCAACTCTCCGGCCTCGAAATCGAAGCGGCGCGGCACCGAATGGCCCTGCACTCCTGACACGGCACTTTCGCCGCACCCTCTGTGCATGCCGGATCCGGGTTTCCGGTGCCGGTGTCGCCCGAACGAGTTCCCCACCATGGCCGGATCGCTCGCACCAGCGAACCAACGCCATCGCGCCGTTGAGGTCCTGATGACCAATCCGCAGCCGGAGGGACCCGCACTCTCGATCGTCGTGCCGGTGTACAACGCGGCCGATCAGTTGCCCACCACCCTCGACGCCATCCACAGCTTCGTGCGCCAGCATTCCGCCGCGGTGGAAGTGGTGTTCGTGGACGATCACTCGAGCGAGCTGGAGACACAGCTGATCCTCGAGGACTTCGCACGCCAGCACAGCTACGCCCGGGTGCTCCGCAACGAGCGCAACCGCGGCAAGGGATTTTCCGTCGCCCGCGGCATGCTCGCCGCCCGGGGCCGGCATCGCGTCTTCACGGACGTGGATCTCGCATATCCTCTCAGCGAAGTCCACAAGATCGTCGCCGAGCTCGAGGCAGGGCATGATGTGGCGATCGCCTGTCGTGTGCTTCCGGAGTCGCGCTATCTCATGAGCCCGAGCTTCTTTCACTACCTGTACACTCGGCATCTCATGAGCCGCGCGTTCAACGCGGTGGTGCAACGCGTGCTGCTGCCGGGCATTCTCGACACCCAGGCTGGGCTCAAGGGCTTCACGGCGCGCGCCGCCGAACTGTGCTTCGCCCGCAGCACGATTCCCGGCTTCGGATTCGACATCGAGTGCCTCTACATCGCGCAGCAGCACGCGCTGTCCATCCGGCAGACCGCGGTGAACTTCCGCTACGACGACGAACCCACCACCATGCGCTTCGCACGCGACGGTCGCCGCATGTTCAGCGACATCTGGGTGGTGCGGATGAATGCCTGGCGCGGGCAGTACGCCGCCGCGAATCGCACGTTCGTGTTCCCCATCGAGGACCGGTTCACCACGCCGGTGCACACGCCTGCGCATGACGTGGCAGCGCACGATGACGACGTGCTGGCCACGGCCTGAGATCCCCAGGATGTGTCAGCCGGTGGCTGGCGCATCCTCCGCAAGCTGCGCGAAGTTCACCAGGCGCACATCGCCACGCGCGAGACGCGCCCGCACCGCACCCGAGGTGAGTGCCCGCACCTCTGCTTCCCGCTCTACGCGATAGGGATCCTGCGCCGCGAGCACCGCATCGTCGTGACCGGGATGCAGCATGATCTCGGTGTCGCCCTGGCCGAGCCGGTCGAGGAGTGCGAGCAGCAACCCCTCCACGCCAGCCTGTCCCTGCAGCGCAATGCCACGGAAGGCCGGCGCCCGCGCCACGAGCGCACGATCTGCGACCGCCACGCCAACGATGGCCACTCGCCACGCGGCGTGCAGCGATAGCATTTTCGCCGCCATCATGGGAGCGCGAATATCGGGCACATCCAGTGGCCGACGCACGATGCGGACGCCGGCCGCACGCGCACTCGCCAGCACGGGGGCCAGCACACCAGGCAACGCATGCGTGTGCCGATGACTATCGAGGTGCGTGGGACGAAATCCTTCCGCGTGAAGCGCGGCGATCTGTGCGTCGCACTCCGCCCGCAGATCGCTCGCGCGAATGGCGCCCCCCAGTACTCGGCGCGACAAGGTGGAGAGAGACACGAACTGGCCCGACGCTGCGTCCACCAGTGAGGCCGCGCCGGTGAGCGGACGTCCCGTGAGCAGATTCAGGTGCAGGCCTACACCGAGTCCGGGGGCGCGATCGCGCACGAGCGCCGCGGCCTCGTGAAAGGCCGGTGTGTTCACCATCATCGAGGCCGATGACAGTGTGCCGGCCTCGTGACATTCCACGATACCGCGGTTCACCCCCGGTGCGAATCCCAGGTCGTCGGCGTTGATGACGACGCGCTTCACGCGGGCACGGGCTGCACGGGGTCGTGCGGCGTCAGCGTCCACAACTGCCACTGCAGATATGCCCACACCAGAATGCAGGGCACCACCTTGAAGTGATAGCGATCGAAGAGCCCGGCCTGGATCGCACGGGGCATCGCGTCGGACGAGGCAAGGATCGTGGCGACGACTGCGAAGACGAACAGCGCCCACTCCAGCGCCGTGCGTCGCGCCAGCGAGGCGAACCAGACCGCGACGCCTGCCACGGCGATCACGAAGGTAGGACTCTCGGACTGGTGATTGAAGATCACGCAGAACACGAGCACCGAACACAGATAGAGCCGGCGGAAGCCGAACGATGCGTGGAGCTGCGGTCGCAGCAGTATCGGCGCCACGAGCAGGAGTGTTCCTCCGAGCTGGAGTGGCCAGTTGGGAATGCCTCCGTGAAAGAGCAGTTCCGCCATCTGCATCACGGTGAATCCGCGCTCCAGCGCGTCAGTGGCCTCGATCGCACGCCAGGACGCATACTGGGCCGCGAGGGTCGCCGGTGACGTCACCAGCAGTGGTGCGGCGAACAGCGCCACCAGCGTGAGGGCGACGGCGAGCGCCACGCGCAACTTCCGGTCGTGAAAGAGCGCAAAGCTCACCGCCGCGAGGGGAAAGAGCTTGATGGCGGTGCCGATGCCCGCCGCGAACGCGCCGAGCGCGGTGTGGCGGCGCTCCCAGGCGGTGAAGGTCGCGATGATCAGGCCCGCCACGAGCGCATTGCTCTGCACATTCTGCAGCGATCCCAGCATGTCCAGGAACACGATCGCCCGGGCGAGGTCGGCATTCCGGCGGGTGAGGACGGTGCCCAGCGCCCAGTACAGTACGCCCGCATTGAGTGCATTCCAGACGAGCATCGAGAGGCCCAGCGGAAGCACCGCCAGCGGCAGGAAGAGCAGGGCGAAGGTGGGGCTGTACTTGTAGAAATCGAAATGCAGCGCCGGATACGCGGCGTACAGATCCTGCCCATGGAGCAGGTGCAGCGAGGCCGCGCGAAAGATCAGGAAGTTGTTGTTGGGATGCGCGAATCCCTGTTGTGCCGTGGCCGCCAGCACCGCCACGATCCAGAGGATGGCCACGAACCATCCGAATCGCCGCTGCCAGGCGGAGAGCGGTGTGACGGTCGGAAACGGGTCGGCAGGGGACATGCAGGGAGAAACTAGGCCGTCCACCGAGGGTTCACCACGCCAGCGTTGCGAGTGGCCGAGCCGTACGTCATAGTACCATCGGGAACCTGTTCACCGTCCATCACTCCGCATGACCGTCCCTCAGGGTACCGGCCGCCTGCGCATCGCGATCGTGGAAGACGATCCGGACAGCGCGCTGCTTGCCGTCGCCTCGCTCTCATCGCAGTTCGACGTCGTGACTTTCTCGCGCGGGGAAGACGCGCTCGCGGCATTCCAGCGAACGCTGCCGGATGCCGTGGTGCTCGACATCGGCCTGCGTCGCGGCATGGACGGCGTGCAGATCCTGCGCACCATGCGTGACGATCCGTCGCTGGCGCACATTCCCGCGTGCGCCCTCACCGCGTACGCGAGCGACAGCATGCGCGACCGGTTCCTGGAGCTGGGCTTCAACGCGTACGTCGCCAAGCCGTTGCAGTCGCCCGAGCAGCTGCTGGACGCAGTGAACGGGATACTGCAGAGCCGGGCCTGACGCCCTCGCGGCACTGGTCTTGACCGGGTGAGGGGGATGACACTCACTCCGCATCCTCCCGGCAGCGCACTCCAGGTGATCCTCCTTGACGTGGACGGCACACTGATCGACAGCAACGATGCCCATGCCCACGCCTGGGTGCAGGCGCTGGCGGATCACGGGTACGTCGTTCCTTTCGATACGCTGCGACCGCTCATCGGCATGGGCGGCGACCGCATTCTGCCGCAGGTCGCGGGGCTGGATCCCGAGAGCCGCGAGGCGAAGGCCATCGGCGAGGACCGTTCGGCGTACTTTCTTCGCCTCCTGCCGGCGCTCAGGCCCACACCCGGTGCCCGGGAGCTGCTCGTCGCCCTGCTCGATCGCGGACTGGAGCTCATCGTGGCCACCTCGTCCACGAGCGAGGAAGTCCACGGGATACTCGCGCAGGCGGGGGTGAACGATCTCATTCCTCTCACCACCACCTCGGACGACGCCGATGCCTCCAAGCCCGACCCGGGAATTGTGATTGCCGCGCTGCGGCGGTCAGGGCATCAGGCCGGACAGGCCCTGATGATCGGCGATACGCCATACGACATCGAGGCGGCAGCGCGGGCGCGGGTACCGTGCATTGCGCTGCGGTGCGGGGGTGGATGGACGGATGCGGAGCTGCGGGGAGCGATCGAGATCCATGATGATCCGGCGTCGCTGCTGGCGACGCTTGGCACTGCGGGCGCTTCGCTGAGCTCAGGGCGACGTTGATGGGCGCGACGCGGAGCCTGGAACCTGTTCGCTCGACGCGCACGAAATTCGCTCCTTGAACCGCCGCCGAGGTGATGTCGACCCGCTCAAAGGAAGCCTCTCGGTAAAGCTGCGCTCGGCGCGCATGCGCTCGCATCGCCGAAGCTACCGACATCAACACTGAAGCACACCACCCGGAGCGCACCATGGCCAGACAGTCACTCGCCGCAGACATCATCGACGGCGCCATCGCAGGAGCCATCGCCACCTGGGTGATGGGCAAGACAACAACGGTGCTCTACGAGCGCGAGAACGAGGCGGCCCGCCAGCGGGAGGACGAGGCGCGTGACGGCGCGACGGCGTATGGCGTCGCCGCGGAGAAAGTCGCATCGCTGGCTGGGAAGGAGTTGTCCGAGGATCAGCAAACGCAATACGGGACGGCGATCCACTGGGCGCTCGGGGTGGGCGCCGGCGCTTTGTACGGCGCGCTTCGCCCGCGGAGCGACGTCGCGTCCGCCGCCGGGGGCCTGCTCTTCGGCGCCGCCTTCTGGCTGCTCATGGACGAGACGGCGACGCCCGCCCTCGGCCTGACGCCGGGCCCCAGCGCCTTTCCGTGGCAGACGCATGCGCGAGGACTGGCGGGGCATCTGGTGTTCGGCGGCGTGGCCAACACGACGCTCGCCGCGATCCAACCGACCGCCAGCACGGGGTGAGCGCCGAAAGCATCGCGAACGCCGTTCCACACGCAGCGTTGTCGGCAGCGATGGAGCGGATCGAGCGCCTGACCTTCGGCTATTTCGATCGCAGCATGAATCTCTCCAACGGTCTGGTGCCCGACAGCACGAAGCAGGACGCACCGGCATCCATCGCAGGCTCGGGACACGCTCTCGCCTGCTACGCCGTGGCCGCCGAGCGTGGATACGTGACGCGCGAACACGCGGTGACGCGCGCCCTTCTGATCCTCCGCTTCTTCCGGGACAGCGACCAGAGCGACGCGCGCGACGCCACGGGATATCGCGGCTTCTACTATCACTTTCTCGATATGGAGAGCGGCCGTCGTGCGCCGCGGAGCGAGCTGTCCACCATCGATTCGGCGATTCTGTTCGCGGGAATTCTCGTGGCCGTCATGTATTTCGATGGTGACACGGCCGCGGAACAGGAGCTCCGCCGGCTCGGCGACGCGCTCTACCGTCGCGCGGACTGGGAGTGGGCACGCGCCGGCGGCGATGCCGTGTCGATGGGATGGACCCCAGAACGCGGCTTTCTGCGCTACAACTGGACGGGCTACAACGAAGGCCTGTTTCTCTACGTGCTGGCCCTTGGCTCGCCAACGCATCCGATCGATCGACGCGGGTATGACACCTGGACGAGCACCTACCGATGGAAGCGGATATACGGGTGGGAGCATCTCTTCGGCGGGCCGCTGTTCATCCATCAGTTGAATCATGTCTGGATCGACTTCCGCGGCATCCACGACGAGTACATGCGCGAGAAGGGAATCGACTACTTCGAGAACAGCCGGCGCGCCACCTACATCCAGCGTGAGTACGCCATCCGCAATCCGCGTGGATTCGCCGGATACGGTGCGAATGCCTGGGGCATCACTGCGAGCGACGGTCCCGGCCCCGCTCGACGCACGGTGAAGGGACGGCCGCGCCGCTTCTGGGCATACCGTGCGCGCGGCGTTCCCTACGGACCCGACGACGGGACGCTGTCCCCGTGGGCGCTCGTGGCCTCGCTGCCCTTCGCTCCCGAGATCGTGGTGCCAGCGCTCGCCGAGCTTGAACGGACGCATCCGGAGATCACCGGGGAGCTCGGCTACAAGTGCAGCTACAATGAGACCTTCATGGAGCAGGGCGCCGAAAAGAAGGGCTGGGTCTCACAGGGCTACTACGCCATCGACCAGGGACCGGTGGTGCTGATGATCGAGAATCATCGCAGCGAGTTCGTGTGGCGGCTGATGCGCACGTGTCCGTATGTCGTCGATGGCTTGCGCGCGGCAGGGTTCGATGGCGGGTGGCTCAGCGGCGCGGCGAACGGCGCCATGGAGTCATCCTGAGCGCATCAAGTCATCCTGAGCGCAGCGAAGGGTCGGTAGTGTTGCAGGCCCTTCGCTGCGTTCGGGGCGACGTTCGGGGCGACATTCAGGGCGTGGCACGCGGTTACGGCTCGACCTGCACACCGCGCCAGAAGCCAATGCGGTTTCGTACCGCGGCTGCTTCGGGCTTCGGATCGCGATACTCCCACGCAGCGTCCTGATTCCGCTGTCCATCGACCACGACTGCGTAATAGCTTGCCAACCCTTTCCAGGGACAGGTGCTCGTGTGATCGCTGGGCGCCAGCACATCCGCGCGCACGGAGTCCCTGGGGAAATAGCTGTTGCCCTCCACTACCACCACATCATCGCTTTCGGCGATCACGGCACCATTCCAGGTCGCTCGCGGCATCAGGCTGTCCTCGGTGAGAGATATATGACGCGGTCACGAGCGCATCACGTCACGGCGTTCGGTGAGAGATATATGACGCGGTCACGAGCGCATCACGTCACGGCGTATGGAAAGCATACTTTCGGTGCACTTGCGGTGCTCGGCATCGCCTGTACGAGCTGCACGCCCGCCGCTCTGCGAGTCTGGTCCGTTATACCTCGCACGAAAGATGCTGCTGCGGAGTCCAGCGGGTTCACCGATGCGTGCCGGCACCTGCGTGGGCGTCGGCCACGAGTTCCTCGTGGGAATGCCGACGCTCAAGGCCGTTGTCGGAGAAAAGCTCGTTCCAGTGCTGGATCCACCGAATGCCTCAGATATTACGGCTACGAGAGAACAGACGTCCAGGCTGACCGACCTGATCCCGCAACAACCTCACGGCGCGCGACCCATGACCCCGGGCGCCGAGCACACTGAAACCATCAGCGCAGGCTAGCCAATCGCACGAATGGCCGCACTCTTTCCGCGATGGATGAACACTGCGGCGCGCGCCGCGCTTCTTGCCGCCGGCTGTACCCTCGTCGGCGCGCCGGTTGCGCTCATGGCCTGGGTACGTACCCCGAATGCGACGCGACAGTATCAACCCGTGACGCAGCCGATCGCCTTCGATCACCGCGTTCACGTCACGGCGCAGAGGATCGATTGCCGGTATTGCCATTCCACTGTCGAACGGTCGCCGGTAGCGGGCATTCCCCCGTCCAGCTCGTGCGTCGCCTGTCACGACGAACGGTACATGAGCACCAGCGTGATCGGACTTGTGCGCCACAGCGTCGCGACCGGACAGCCGCTGGAGTGGAATCGCGTGAACGCGCTACCGGGCTTCGTCTACTTCAATCACGCCATTCACGTGAAGAAGGGAGTCGGGTGCGAGACGTGCCACGGACGCGTCGACCAGATGGCTCGCGTCTATCAGGACAAGCCACTGACGATGAGCTGGTGCGTTGACTGTCATCGTGATCCCGCGCCGAACCTGCGGCCCGTGTCGGCGGTGACGACCATGGGTTGGACGCCGCCGGCGCCGCAGCCGGAACTCGGGCAGCGTCTGGTGCGGGAGTATCGCGTCCGGAAGCTGACGGACTGCACTACCTGCCACCGGTAGAAACAACATCATGCACGATCACGACGACGATCTCACCCGCCGCAGCGTCCTCAAGGCGCTCGGGGCGAGCGTTGCCCTCGCCGGGCTGGATGGTTGCACGCGCATGCCAGCGGAAAAGATCATCCCGTTCGTGATCCAGCCGCCCGAGTTCACGCCAGGTATTCCGGTGCACTATGCCACATCCATGGTGCTGAACGGATACGCCACGGGCCTGGTGGTTGAAGCACACGAAGGCCGTCCGACAAAGATCGAAGGCAACCCGAGCCATCCCGCGAGCCTCGGCGCGGCGGGAATTCTCGAGCAGGCATCGCTGCTGCAGCTCTACGATCCCGATCGAGCGCGGGCGGTGCGATCGGGGCACGCCGCATCCACGTGGTCCGCGTTCGCCAGCGCCATGGCGCCGAGCACGCTCCGGCAACGCATCGGTGCGCGCGGCGCCGGCCTCGCGCTCCTGCTCGAGCCCACGTCGTCGCCACTCGTCGCCGACACGCTGGCCTCGCTGCAAGCGCTGTATCCGGACATGCGCGTGCACTACTACGCTCCTCTGTCGTCGGATGCCACGCCCGCGCCCTTCACGACCGCCGCCGTCATCCCGCAGTATGATCTTCGGCTGGCTGACGTCATTTTGAGCGTCGGTGCTGACTTCCTGGCGTCGGGCCCGTTTCATCTGCGGTATGCG
>JBBSVF010000120.1:0-8827 GCA_038233745.1 Gemmatimonadales bacterium | reverse complement strand
GAGTTCCGAAGAGTTCGAGCATGTGAAAACGCATGTGGAGATCGGCATGCAGATCCTGGCGCCGCTTACGCACATTCCGCTCGCGCTGCAGTTCATCGCCGACCATCACGAGCACTTCGATGGCTCCGGCTATCCTCGCGGTCTCGCGGGAGACGACATCTCGCTTGGCGGACGCATCCTCGCGGCGTGCGATGCCTTTGACGCACTCACCTCGCGGCGGGCCTTCCGCGAGGCTCGTGATCCGCGCGAGACAATCGCCTATCTCCGCGACCATGCGGGTACGCTGCTGGACCCCGTGGTGTTCGCCGCCCTCTCGCGCGAGGTGCTGGAGCGCCGCACGCTCACCTTCATCGACGAACGGCACGCCTGAGGCACATGGACGGGGGCAGGCGCGGCGCGTGGGCGCACGCCAGCCCCCGCGACGATCTCAGTGCGAATGCGCGTGTGACCTGGCGTGCGTGATCCAGCCAGTTACCTCCGCTACGCGACGCCCTTGGTGGCGCGCCGCGGCCAGATCGTCCCCTGCCGGTGCTCCACCCCCCGTGGTGGCGGTGGCACCGTACGGACTTCCGCCCTTGAACATCACGGGATCGGAATAACCCGGGGGCACGATGATCATTCCCAGATTCGCCATCGGGGTCATGATTGACCACAGTGTGGTCTCATGTCCGCCATGCGCAGTGCCGACCGAGGTGAACGCGCTCCCCACCGTGTTCACCAAGGCTCCACGATTCCAGAGCGGTCCGGTCTGATCGATCACGTTCGCCAGCTCGGCGGCCATGACCCCGTACCGGGAGGGCGCACCCAGGATGATGGCGTCATAGGTCTCGAAGCTCTCGACGCTTTCGAGAGTGCGGTACTTCGCGGCGAGTGCCGCGCGGCTCTCCTTCCAGGCGGGAACGGCGTCGATCACACTCTCGGGAGCGATGTCGTCGATCCGGCGCACATCCACCTCCGCAAACCGCACCGAACGTGCACCCTCGGCGACGGCATCGGCGATCGCGGCGGTATTGCCCGTTCGGCTGTAGAAGAGCACGAGAGTCTTCGGCATATCGGTCCGGCTGAAGGGAGTTGTCCGGTGCGGCGCCGGCGAGCGCCAGCGGTGAGGAACTCCAGAAATGCAGACCTCGTTCCCGTTCGGTGCGTTCGTGCCCGGCAACGATAGCGGATGGGAGTCCGTATATTTTTTGATGCGATCTTCCCTGACCGGGCGGCACACGCTGTTCGCCGTCGTCTTCTGTCTCCTGATGCCTCTCGCGCCACTGCTGGCGCAGACCGCCGCGACGCCGCAGCCTGTCGACACGCTGCGGCTCTCGCTCGCTCAGGCCGTGACCATGGCGCAGCGGCAGAGTGACGAAGTGGGTGTTGCGGACGCACAGGTAAGTGTGGCCGATGCACTCTATGGCGCAGCGCGAGCCAACATGCTGCCGCAGCTCCGCTTCTCCGGCGCGTATCTCCACACCTTCGAAAGTGCGCGCGGACAGGCGGTGGGAGCACAGTTCAATCAGCCGAATACCTACACCGGCAACCTGAATCTCTCGCAGACCCTTTTTCAGGGAGGCCGCCTGCGCTCGGCGACGCGTGCAGCGGACGACCAGCGCCAGGCTGCACGCTTCGATGCCACCGAAACCACGGCGCTGATCACCGTTCAGGTACAGCGCGCCTACCTGCAGGCGCTCTTTGCCGATCGCCTCGTGCAGTTGCAGGAGCGCAATCTGGCCCTGGCCACAAGTCGCGTGACGCAGGTGGAACAGTTCGAGAAGGCCGGGCGAGCCGCGCGCTACGATGTGCTCCGGGCCCGCGTGGAGCGATCGAACATCGAACCTCAGGTGATCCAGTCGAGAAGCGATCGCGACCTCGCGCTGCTGGACCTCAAGCGACTGCTCAATCTGCCGGTGACTCAGCCGCTCGCGCTCAGCACGCAGGTAGACCCCTCTGTCGCCGCCGCTCGCCTCGCTGATCTGGTCGACACGGCGATGGTGGCCGAGCGCGCAGCCGTGCGCTCCGCGGAGTTGAACCTTGCGGCGCGCCGGATGGGAGTCTCGGTGGCTCGTGCGGATTACTTCCCCACCTTCACGGCGTTCTTCCAGTCCGGTTATCAGGCGTTTCCTCCCGCGGGCCAGGGGTTTCCCACGAGCCGGGGGCACTCGGCCCGGAGTTCTGCCCCGTTGGATCCACCGCGGCCCGATGCCAGAACGGCGGCTTCTTCTCCGATCGGTCGGCGGGTGTCAATGTGTCGGTGCCGGTGTTCGATGGCTTCCGCGTGAAGTCCAACGTGGATCTTGCACGGGCGCAGGAACGACTGGCGGATCTGCAGCTCCGACAGCAGCGCGAGGTGGTTGCCGTGGATGTCGAACGGACGCGCGCGGAGCTTCGACGCGCGAATGCTGTATTCTCCGCCCGGCAGCAGAACTCGCGCGAGGCGGAAGAAGCCTTCCAGCTCGCCACGCTCCGCTTCGCCCGCGGCCTCAGCACGCAGCTCGAAGTCTCGGATGCGCAGTTTGCCCTGCTCACTGCGCAGAGCACCGAAGCCCGGGCGACGTATGACTTGTACCTCGCAACCGCGGATCTTTCGCGCGCGCTGGGACGCCCGCTTCCGATCTCCCCGATGGCGACTTCGCCGTCGCCGACCCCTCCGTGATGCAACTTCCAGATTCTTCGTCGATGCTTCGCTTCCTCGCCGTGACCGCGCTGTGTATCGGCATCGCCGGCTGCTCGGGCGACAAGAGTGCCACGGCGAATGCTGCGACCACCGGAAAGGGTGCCGGGGGCGGGGCGGCCAAGCGCAGTGGGCGGCCGACGCCTTCAGTAACGCTGGCGCCCACCGATTATCTGGTGGTGTCCCCGACTACCATCGAGGACGGAGCGGCACTCACGGGCGATCTCCGCCCCATCGAGACCATCGATGTGCGTGCACGCATCGAGGGAGACCTCACCGGTGTCTATGCGCGCGAGGGCCAGCAGGTTGGAGCCGGCCAGGTGCTGGCCAGCTTCGAGGCCAGCGAGCAGGAGAGTTCGCGTGCGAGCGCGGAGGCCGACGTCGCCGCCGCGCGATCCGATCTGGCCAATGCTTCCTGGACGCTGGAGCAGGATGCGTCGTTGTTCAAGGCAGGGGCGATCGCCGAGCGGGATTACAAGAACGCGCAGCAGGCGGTAACGTCGTCGCGGGCACGCCTGGCTGCGGCGCAGGCACGGGCCCGCACCTCCGGAAATCAGGCGCGTGACACGCGAGTGGTGGCCCCCGCGTCGGGGATCGTGGAGAAGCGGCTGGTGGAAGCTGGTGAGCACGTGGCGCGTGGCGCGCAACTCTTCAGTCTCGTGCGCAACGGCACGCTGGAACTCGCGGCCGCTGTCCCTGAGCGTCAGTCGCGCAACGTGCGCACTGGGCAGACCGTGCACTTCGTTGCGGACGGCCAGCAGTTCAACGGTCGAGTAGCCCGCATGAGTCCCACGATCGATCCGTCGACGCGTGCGGTGACGGTGTATGTGGAGATTCCCAACCCCGGTGGCGTGCTGCGTGGCGGCACCTTCGCCACCGGTCGCGTGGTGAGCCGCACGCTCACCAACGTTATCGCCATCCCGAACGCCGCCATTCGTCAGTCCGCGCAGAGCGGCAAGGCATTCGTATATCGCATTGATGGGCAGACGCTGAACATCGCCCCCATCAGCGTGGGCATTGTGGATGAGCGTCTCGGGCTTGCGCAGATCACTGACGGCCTCAAGGCCGGCGATCGCATCATCGTGGGCAACCTCGGTACGCTGGGCGCGGGGATGAAGGTGCTCATGGCCGGCGAGGACAAGCCACGCCGCAAGTGACGCGCGCTTCCGGCGCTGCGCAGCACGATTCCCGAGCACGGTAAGTCATGTTCCTCTCCGACATTTCCATCAAGCGCCCGGTATTCGCCACCATGATGATGGCGACGCTCGTGGTGCTGGGCATCATCAGCTTCAAACGTCTCGCGATCGACGAATATCCGGATATCACCTATCCCATCGTCATCGCGCAGACATCGTATCCCGGTGCCTCGCCGGAAGTGATGATGCGCGAAGTCTCCAAGCCCATCGAGGAGGCGCTGAACACCGTGCAGGGCATCAAGGAGATCGGCTCCACGTCACTCGAAGGCGTCTCCATCGTACGGCTCCAGTTCAACCTCGGCGTCGATGTCCTCTCCGCCCAGCAGGATGTGCAGGCCAAGGTGGCGCGCATCAGGCGCCAGCTCCCGCAGGACATTCAGGATCCGATCATCCAGCACTTCGACCCGAACGACTCGCCGATCATGTCGATCGCGCTCAAGTCGCCGGCGCGCTCGATTCGCGAGATCACTGATCTGGCGAACGAAGTGGTGCAGACGCGGCTCGAATCGATCGAGGGTGTGGGTGGTGTGAATGTCGTGGGTGGCAATGCCCGCCAGATCCGCGTTCAGGTGGATCCCAACGCGCTGCGCGCCTACGGTCTCTCTCCCGCGCAGCTCTCCAATGCGCTGCAGCGGGAGAATCAGGAAGTGCCCGCGGGCCGGATCGAGCGCGGTGCCACGGAGCGCCTGGTGCGCGTCACCGGCCGGATCGTGGATCCACGCTCCTTCGCGGATATCCCCGTGGCCGTACGCAACGGCACGCCGATCCGGATCGGTGACGTCGCCGTCGTGGTCGACGGCGCCGCGGACCGTCGCACCGCCGCCGAGATTACCGATTCACTCGGAACCTCCGCGGCCGTTTCACTCGACGTGCTCAAGATCTCCGGCGCCAACACCGTGGAGGTTGCCGATGCGGTGAAAGCCACGGTAGCCGAACTCGAGCGGCAGTTGCCGGAAGACATCACCATGGACGTGATCCGCGACGACTCGCGTCGCATCCGTGAGTCCCTCGCCGACGTGGAGCTCTCGATCATCCTCGGCGCTCTGCTCACGATCGCCATCATCTACCTGTTCCTGAACAGCTGGCGCTCCACGGTGATCACCGGGCTCACGCTCCCGGTGTCCATCATCAGCGCCTTCTTCATCATGTGGGTGTTCAACTTCACGGTGAACACCATGACGCTGCTCGCGCTCTCGCTGGCGATCGGGCTGCTTATCGACGACGCGATTGTCGTGCGCGAGAACATCGTGCGTCATCTGGAGATGGGAAAGGACCACGACACGGCCGCGCGGGAGGGCACCGACGAGATCGGCCTCGCGGTGATCTCCACGACCTTCGCCGTGATCGCGGTGTTCATTCCCGTGGCGTTCATGGGCGGGATCATCGGGCGCATCTTCTTCCAGTTCGGCGTCACGGTGGCGTTCGCGGTGCTCGTGTCGCTCTTCGTCAGCTTCACGCTCGATCCCATGCTCTCGAGCGTGTGGGCCGATCCCGAAGTGGAGCATGACATCAACGATGGCGGCGAGCATCAGGCCGCCCAGCGTGCGAAAGCGAATCCCGTACGGCGCGTCGCCTTTGCCTTCAACGACTGGTTCGAACGCAGCGCCGATCACTATCCGCGCATGCTCGGGTGGGCCCTCGGGCACCGCATCACGGTGCTGCTGGTGGCCGCGCTCACGGTGGTGGCGTCCTTCGTGATCATCCCGCGTCTGGGCTTCACCTGGATGCCGGATGTGAATGGCGACGAGTTCTCCGTGAGCTATCGCACGCCCCCTGGCTCGCGCCTGGATGAGACGGTCGCGCGCGGACGGGAGATCGCGGCCTTTCTCATGAAGCAGCCGGAGACGCAGTTCACCTACATGAGCGTTGGCGGCGGATTCCGCGGCACACCCAACCAGGGCAATGTCTTCGTCTCGCTCAAGAAGGGGCACAAGCGGTCGCTCGCCGACATCCAGAACGATCTTCGCGGAAAGTTGAAAAGCATTCCTGGCGTGCGCCCGTCGATCCAGGGGCAGTCGTCGATCTTCGGTGGGCGGAGACAGCCGATCATCGTGAACGTGCAGGGCGCCGAGGCCTCGCGCCTGAAGCTGGCGGCCGAGCGGACGCTGGAGGCCATCAAGTCCGTGCCTGGCGTGGCGGAACCCAACTCCAGTGAGGACGGAGACATCCCGCAGCTCGACGTGCGGGTGGACCGCCAGGAAGCCTGGCGCGCGGGCCTTGGGGTGGGCACGGTCGCCGCTACCCTGCAGCCACTCTTCTCCGGCCAGCGTGCCACGACGTGGGAGGATGCGCAGGGATTCTCGCACGATGTAGTGGTGGTGTTTCCGGATTCGCTCAGAACGTCGGCTGCCGACGTTGGGCAGCTCCCAGTGGCCAGCTCGTACATCGGCGCGAACGGCTTGCCGGCGATGGTGCCGCTGTCCCAGGTGACTGATGTGAGTGCCGGCGTAGGTCCGCAGCAGATCGAGCGCCGGCAGCTCGAGCAGCAGGTGAGTCTGTCCACTGGCGTGCTGCCCGGCTACGCCATGGGTGACGTGGCCAACGCGGTGAAGAAGGCCATCGAAACCATCGGCCTTCCTCCCGGCTATCACGCGGTGTTCACCGGCGACGTCCAGAATCTGGAAGAAACCAAGGGGTACGTCCTGGAAGCCCTCGGCATGGCAGTGGTCTTCATCTACCTCATCCTGGCGTCGCTGTTCGGCTCGTTCCTGCAGCCACTCGCGATCATGCTCGCGCTTCCCCTCAGCTTCATCGGCGTGGCGCTCGCCCTGCTGCTCACGCGCGGGAGCATGAACGTGATGACGATGATCGGCATCATCATGCTCATGGGGCTCGTGACCAAGAACGGAATTCTGCTGGTGGATTTCGCGAATCAGTTGCGGGCGGAGGGGCAGGAGCGGGCCTCGTCCCTGCTCACTGCGGGACGAGTGCGCTTGCGGCCGATCATCATGACCACCGTCGCGATGATCTTCGGCATGATGCCCCTGGCGCTGGCCCTGGGTGCTGGCGCCGAAGCCCGCGCGCCCATGGCCCGGGCGGTGATCGGCGGGCTCATCACCTCCACCCTGCTCACGCTCTTCGTAGTGCCGGTGATGTACACCTTTCTCGATGACCTCGGCTCGTGGGTGAGTTCACGCTTCACGAGTGCGGCAGAGCACGACGCGAAAGGGCACGGGCCCCTTCCGGAGCCGGCCGTCGGCGACTGAGCACCCGCCCCGATTCGGGCCGCTGCGCGGAATCTGCTTGACGGATTCCGCGCAGCGCCGTACTAGGGTGCTGTGATCCTGCCGGTGTGTCGGCGGTCCGGGGCACACGTCGTGCAGCGGGCGCGGACACAGAACGTCCCAATAGAGTCCGATAGTCCCAATTTTCTCAGGAGGCGGTACATGCCGCGCGGTGACGAGTTGAACGAAGAGCTCAGATTCTCCGATCGCGACGACGACGTCGACGATCTCGGCTACGGCGGCGGTGGCGGCGGCGGATCGTCATCCTACGATGACGACGACGATGAGGACGGCGGCTGGACGTCGAACAAGGACGACAGCGACGACCTCTGGGACAGCGCGGATGATGCCGAGGAAGAGGACGAGGACGGACTGACGACACCGGTGGTGGATGCGGATGAGGAGGACGACGAAAGTCCGCTGGTCGTGGCGCGCGCCCCACGCTCCGGCGCTACCGGCCGTCCGATCACCCCGCCTCGACCCGCGCCGTCCGCCGCCGATGATGAGGAGGACGAGGAGGACGACGAAGAAGAGGAGGATGAGGATGCGCCGATCACGGCATCCCGACACTCCGCCACCGCGACTCCGGATGCGAAGGCTGGTCCGCGCGGCAATGTCTTCGAGCAGGCTGATCGCGCTGCGGCACACTCGCCAGCGTCCACGAAGACCCCTGCGAAGACAACGTCGGGTAGCGGTTCGCCCGCCAGGAAGGCTGCTGAGCCTGTTAAGTCTGCGGCGCAGAAGACATCTTCGGTGAGGCCGGCACCCCAGAAGTCGACAGGAAGCAAGGCCGCTGAAACCAGGCAGACTGCGCCCGTGAAGAAGGCGAGTGCACCCTCCAGCAAACCAGCGCCTGCGAAAAAGGCGGCTGCTCCCGCACGGAAGGCAGCACCGGTGAAGAAGGCTACCGCGAAGAAGGCACCCGCGGCCAAAAAGGCGGCTCCAGCGAAGAAGGGCGTGACTGCGAAGGGAGCGGCCATGAAGAAGGGGACAGCGAAGAAGGCCGCGCCGGCGAAGCAGCCGGTGGGCAGGAAGACAGCGCCCGCGAAAAAGGGTGCGGCGAAGAAGGCTGCCCCGATGAAAAAGGCAGCGTCGTCGAAGAAGGCGGCCGGCAAGTCAGCAACGCCGGGGAAGAAGGGCGCAGCCCGGAAGGCGCCCCCCGCGAAGAAGGCGCCGGCACGGAAGGCTCCCGCGAAGAAGCCGGCCGCGCGCGGACGACGCTAGCAGTCCGGAAGACGATGGGGGCATGCGGATCACCGCATGCCCCCATCGTCGTTTTCCTTCCGGGGTGCTGCGATTTCCTCTAATATCCCGACATGTCATCACTCGAGCGCCTCGTGTTCGATGCGCTGCCGATCATACTCTACACGGTGGATCTGGACGATCGAATCACGTCGGTGAATCCCGCGTGGTCGCGCTTTGCGCGAGCCAATTCCGCGCAACGACACAGTGAGCCTGCAGACATCCTCGGCGCCTCCATCTGGGATTCGATCGTGGATGCGTCGGCCCGCGAGGACGTGGTGGCCGCCATGCGTGCGCTTCGCGAAGGACGGCCAGGAACGCTGAGCTGGGAGTCTCATCGCAGCTCTCCCACAGAGGAGGGAATCTTCCTCATGCAGGTCAGCGCACTCAGGGATGGCCCCGCGCTCGTTGGGTTCGTGTTTTCCGGTGTGGATATCACGCCAAGTCACCGCGCGGCAGCAGTCCTCATCGACACCGGTATGGCGCTGGCCCGCACGATCAGCGTG
>JBBSVF010000119.1:0-8945 GCA_038233745.1 Gemmatimonadales bacterium | reverse complement strand
GTCCACGTGGGATTCTTGTCGGCCTGACTCACGAATGGCCCGCCGTCCGCCACGAAGAGATTGCGACAATCGTGGGCCTGGCAGTTGGCATTGAGCACCGACGTCGTCGGATCGGCGCCCATCTGCACGCAGCCCAGTTCATGGATGATCGACCCTCCATTCGAGATGCCGTAGTTCTGTTCCTTCGTCGGCATCGGCGAGAATACCTCCCCGCCCATTTGCGCGATCAGGGCGCGGAAGGTCTCCTGCATGTGTTTCACCTGGTTGTACTCGTGATCGGTCCACTTCCAGTGAAAGCGCAGCACGGGAATCCCCCACTGGTCCACCGTGGTGGGATCCAGTTCGCAGTAGGTGTCGGCGTTGGGCATCATCTCGCCGCGGCCGGAGAAACCGATGGTCGCACCGTAGTACTTCCGGTAATCGTCCTTGAGGCTCTGCCCGTAGCCGCCTCCGCCAGGATAGTTCGCGATGCCACCCATGAAGCCGTATCCTGGCGCGCCCAATCCACCCCACACCTCGATGTGATAGCCGCGGGGAAAGTCGAGCTTGCTGTTATCGGCCCACCAGGGCATGTACACATGCATGCCGCCCACACCGTCCTCGTTGTGCGGCACATGATCGACCATCGACGGAATAAACCCGGCGACGTCCGTCCCGGTGGTGTCGGTGAGTCCCCTCCCAACCCAGCCGGTGGAGTTGCCCAGGCCCTGCGGAAATGCTGTCGATTTCGAATTCAGCAGGAGACGGGCAGACTCGCACGCACTCGCGGCAAGCACCACCACGCGCGCCTTCACATGCCGATCGGCACCGGTGCGCTTGTCCACGTACGTCACGCCGGTGGCGAGGCCGTCGCGGCCCACAGTCACCTCGCGTGCCATGGCGTTGGTGATGAGCTTCAGTCGCCCCGTGGCCAGCGCCGGCGCGATGAGTACGTCGGGACTGGAGAAGTTGGCCTTTACTGAACAGCCACGATTGCACTGGCCGCAGTAATGACACGCCTGCCGGCCCGGCAGCGCCTTCGTGGTGATCGAAAGCCGTGACGGAATACAGGTGACGCCCAGCCGGTCGCTCGCCTGTTTCACGAGGAGCTCGTAGCAGCGCGGGCGCGGTGGGGTCTGGAACTTTCCATCCGGGTGATTCCGCAGCCCTTCATTGCTGCCGAACACGCCGATCAGCTCATCCACCCGATCGTAATACGGCGCCACATCGTCGTACGAGATGGGCCAGTCCTCGCCCAGGCCATCGTGACTGCGCGCCTTGAAATCGTCCGGGCCGAACCTGAGGGAGATGCGCCCCCAGTGGTTCGTCCTCCCACCAAGCATGCGGCCACGCCACCAATTGAAGCGCGAGCCCTGCGCCACAGTGTACGGCTCGCCCTCGATGTCCCACCCGCCGTCGCACGCGTCGAATTCTCCGAAGGGCCGCTTGCGGGTGGACGCGCCCCGTCGCGGCGAGGCCCAGGCTGGCGTGAGCATCTGCGAGTTCTTCGACGCATACCACTCGCCCCCCGCCTCCAGCATCACCACGCGCGCACCGGCCTTCGTGAGCGCGTGGGCGGTCATGCCGCCTCCGGCGCCGGAGCCCACGATGCACACGTCGTATTCCGTCGCCTGCTCTGTCGTCATCAGTGTGTTCACCCCGTAGCGGTGTCGCAGCGCTCAGTATCGTAGCGCGCGAAGGTATCTGTAGCTGGCGAGCGCGGAAGCCATGGAGTCGGCAGGGTGGTCGTGCTCCACGAACACATGGCGCATTCCCGAGCGGTTCGCCGCCGCGAAGATGTGAGCGAAATCGATCGTGCCCTTGCCCACGTCCACCATCTCGCGCGCGGGCGCGGCAGTCGCGTCCTTCACGTGCACGAGCGGAAACCGTCCGCGGTGCCGAGCGATGAGCGCCAGCGGATCCTGACCCGCCTTCGTGGCCCAGTAGAGATCGAGTTCAAAGTCCACGAGCGCCGGATCGGTCCGCGACACCAGCAGATCGTAGCCGGTGTGCTCCCCCGCCGGCATGAACTCGAAATCATGATTATGGTAGGCGAATCGCACGCCCGCGTCGCGCGCGATCTGCCCCAGCTGGTTGAACCGCTCGGCCAGCACAGGCCACCGGCTCGCCTCGGCCCGCTGCGCGGCGTCCAGCCAGGCGATCACCACCCACTCATGCCCGCGTGCCTTCGCATCGTCCACCGTGCGGCGCCAGGCATCGTCATTTGCGGGATACGCAATGTGCGTCGCCGGCGACGTCAACCGATTCGCGCGCAGCACCTGTCGGATCTGGGAAGGACTTCGCTCGAAATACCCCGCGAACTCCACCGCTCGATACCCGAACTCGGCCAGCCGCGCGAGCGTGCGCTCCGGGTCACGCCGCATCGCGTCGCGCACCGTGTAGAGCTGGATGCCGATCCGCTGCAGCCGCCGGTGCGGCTCTTCTGCAACCGTGAGCGCGCGCGCCGATGCGAGCACGCCGCCTGCGAGCGTGAGACCGCAGGCGTGGAGGAAGTGCCGTCGTGTGCTCATCGCGCGAATCTGGGGCATGGAGCTCGCGAGCGAAAGCAGAGCGTCGCACGAACGCGTAAGTTCTCCCGATGCTTCCCCTCGTCGGCATCCTGATCGTCGTTGTCGGCTTCGCGCTTCGCTTCAATGCGCTCCTGGTGGTGACCGTGGCTGGCATCGCCACCGGGCTCGCGGGTGGCCTCGACTTCACCGGAGTGATCTCCGCGTTCGGCAAGGCATTCATCGAGAGCCGCTACGTCGCGATCGTCTGGCTGGTGTTGCCTGTGATCGGCCTGCTGGAGCGCGCCGGTCTGAAGGAACGCGCCCGCACAGTGATTGCCGGCATTCCCGCCGCCACCACCGGGCGCGTGCTCGCGATCTACTTCGCCGTTCGGCAGATCACCGCTGCGCTTGGGCTCATTTCCCTGGGTGGCCACGCGCAAATGGTGCGGCCACTGGTGGCGCCGATGGCAGAGGGAGCGGCGGAGAATCGGTTCGGACGCATCTCGACCGCCATGCGCATGCGCATTCGCGCCAATGCCGCCGCTGTCGACAACATCGCCGTCTTCTTCGGTGAGGACATTTTCATCGCCATCGGAAGCATTCTCCTGATCAAGGGCTTCCTCGAGCAGAACGGCATTATCGTGGAGCCCCCGCAACTCGCACTCTGGGCGATTCCTACAGCCATCGCGGCATGGCTGATTCACAATGCGCGGCTGCTGATGCTCGACCGTTCGCTCGCTCGGGACGCCGCACGCGATGCGGCCCTGCCCGACACCGAGGGCGACGCATGATCACCCTCGAACATCTCTACTGGCTCATGGGCGCACTGGCCGCTGGCGTCGCCATCGTGAATCTCCGCGATTCTGCGACGCGGAGGCACCTGAACAATGCAGCGTTCTGGGGGCTCTACGCCCTCACCTTCCTCTTCGGCTCCACACTTCCGCACTTCGTGAGTGGTTGTCTCGCGATCGGCATGGTGCTGGTGGCCAGCATCGGTCGCCTCGGACAGAGCACGGCAGACAGTTCGAGCTCGGCAGAGCGCGAGGCAACCGCTGCCCGCTGGGGGAACCGGCTCTTCATTCCGGCGCTCCTCATTCCGATTGTCACGCTGGCGGGCACCTTCCTGCTCAAGGGTGCCTCGATTGCCGGCCACGTGATCGCAGACCAGAAACAGCTCAGCCTCATCTCGCTCGGGATCGCCACCCTCGTCGCCCTCGCCGCGGCCATGATGATGCTGCGGCCTCCGCTCCGCGCCCCCATCCAGGAGGCGCGCCGGCTCTGGGATGCCGTGGGCTGGGCCGCCGTGCTGCCGCAGATGCTCGCCGCGCTGGGCGCTCTCTTCGCCGCCGCCGGTGTGGGCCGCGTGATTGCCGATCTCGTGGGGCGCTGGATCCCGCTCGGCAATCCGCTGGTGGCCGTCGTGACCTACACCGTGGGCATGGCCCTGTTCACCATGGTGATGGGCAATGCCTTCGCGGCCTTTCCCGTGATGACCGCGGGCATCGGACTCCCGATCATCGTCGTGGGCTTCGGCGGCAGCCCGGTTGTGATGGCCGCGGTCGGCATGCTCTCCGGCTTCTGCGGCACCCTCATGACGCCGATGGCGGCCAACTACAACATCGTGCCCACGGCCCTCCTGGAACTGCCCAGCGAATATTCTGTTATTCGGGTTCAGATTCCCACGGCACTCCTGCTGCTCGCCGCCAATACGGCAATCATGGCGGCGTTCGTCTATCCGCACCGATGACCACGACCCTCGACCTCGCCACCGCCTCGCATTTCGCACGCATCGCCCTTGGGCACGTGGAGCGCGAGTATCCCAACAAACTCGACCACCTGATACGGAACGAGAACGACGTTCGGTCGCCGCGGTCGGTGCATCCGGTATTCTACGGCAGCTTCGACTGGCATTCGTGCATCCACAGCTACTGGATGCTGGCCACGTTGCTGCGCCGCTTTCCGGATATGGTTGAAGCCTCAAGCATTCGGGAGCTGTTCTACCGGCAGCTCGTTCCGGACAAGGTCGACGCGGAACTTGAGTACCTCGAAGAGCCCGGGCGCAGCGGTTTCGCCCGCCCCTACGGACTGGCGTGGGTGCTCATGCTGATGGCCGAGCTGTCACGCCACCCCGCGGAGCACTCGGCCTGGCAGACCGCGGTGCGGCCTCTCGCACAGGCCATCGTCCGCCGGTTCACCGTCTTCCTGCCGCGGTCCACGTACCCTGTGCGCGTCGGCACCCACTTCAATACAGCCTTCGCGGTGGCACTCGGGATCGAATACGCCGACCAGCTCAACGACAAGCGCTTCGGCCGGCTGCTGCGCGGACGCGCGGTGTCCTGGTATCAGAACGATCGCGACTGCACGGCGTGGGAGCCGGGCGGTGACGACTTCCTCTCATCGGCGTTGATCGAAGCGGAGTGCATGCGGCGTTGTCTCTCGCCCGACGACTTCGCAAAGTGGATGGACGGCTTCCTCCCGCGCATCGTCCAGCGCGATCCGATGTCTCTGTTCACACCCGCCGTCGTGAGCGACCGCACCGATGGCAAGATCGCGCACCTGGATGGCCTCAACCTCAGTCGCGCCTGGTGCTGGCGTTCACTCGCGCGCGTATGGGACGAGTCTGATCCGCGCCGGCAGGCAGCGCTCGACGCAGCCGAAGTGCACCTGGCGGCCAGTCTTCCCCACATGACCGGCGACTACATGGGGGAGCACTGGCTCGCCACCTACGCCACCCTCGCGCTGCTCGCTGCATGAGTAGTGCACCGTCAGCCAGCGAACGTGAGAGCATCCGGGAACGCCTGCTGAAGGTCCTGCGGCTGGCACAGGACGGCGTGGGCGGCGAGCGCGAGAATGCCGGCGTGTTGCTGGAAAAGCTGCTGCGCAAGCACTCCATGACGCTCGCCGACCTCGAAGGCAGCGCACACGCCACGCTCACCCGCGTCTGGCTTCCCGCCGCCGACATCGACGAGCGCACTGTGCTCTCCCAGCTCGCGCTGAGTCTCTTCGGCACGGGCCGCAAACTCTGGCGTCGTACCGACGACCTGGCGCTCGGCATGGACCTCGGCCCGGCTGAGCACGCTGCGCTGCACCTGGCGTGGGACGTCTATCGGCCGGCCTTCGCCGAGGCGCGTCATGCCCTCGTGCTCGGCTTTTGCTACAAGCATGGATTGTTCGCGCCCGAGAGCGCGACTGCGTCAGACATGTCGCCTGACGCACGCGCTGCGGCGGCCCGGGCGCTCGCGATGGCCGACACACTGCCGGCCGTGAGCTCCCCCACACCGCGGATCGGTTCCGGAGACTGACATGACACTCGCCCTGCCCATTGCACCGATCTTCCTGCTGCCGTTCATCATTCTCTTCTTCATCGTCGTCTTTCCCTTCTGGCTCGTGGCCGTTGCCGTCCTCGGTATTCTCCTCGGCATTGCCCTCGGCGTTCAATGGGCAGTGAGACGCAGCGGGATGTCGCCGGAAAGCAACCTGTCCAAACCCATCAGCCGGGCCTTTCACTGGACCTTGAGCTGGGGCGGCATCGCGAACCGGCGGGACCAGCCTCCCCCGGCAGAATGATTGCCGGAAGGCCGAGCGCGACGTAAGGTTGCGGGCAGCGCTCCCCTCATCCGTACCGCCATGGGCACCCGCGACGCACGCATCGACGCCTACATCGCGAAGTCGGCCGACTTCGCGCATCCGATCC
The DNA here is from genome assembly GCA_038233745.1 of Gemmatimonadales bacterium. GTDB lineage: Bacteria > Gemmatimonadota > Gemmatimonadetes > Gemmatimonadales > Gemmatimonadaceae > AG11. Next base: position 2,762 of record JBBSVF010000119.1, on the reverse strand, counting down.
TCGAGCACCTTCGGGCCTTGGTGCACGACACCTGCCCCGACTGCGAGGAAACCATCAAGTGGGGGATGCCCCACTTCATGTATCGTGGCCAGATGATGGCGGGGATGGCGGCCTTCAAGGAGCACTGCAGCTTCGGCTTCTGGAAAGGCGCGCTCATCGAAGGCCTTCCCTCGCGCGGGGAGGTGGGAATGGGGCATTACGGTCTCATTCGCTCGCTGAAGGATCTGCCTCCCAGGCGCACCCTCGCCGATTTCATCCGCAAGGCGATGGCGATCAACGAGGAGGGGCGCGCTGCACCCCGGAAAACCAAAGCGGCTCCGAAGACGGCGCTCGAGACCCCCGCCGAGCTGACGGCGGCGCTCGCGAAGAACACGAAGGCGCGCACCACCTTCGAGAACTTTCCCCCCAGCCACCGCCGCGAATACATCACCTGGATCGCCGAAGCCAAGCGGCCGGAGACCCGGGATCGTCGTGTGGAGCAGGCGGTGGAATGGATGGCCGAGGGGAAGGGACGGAATTGGAAGTACGAGCGGAAGTAGATCGCGCGCACTCGGCAGCGCCGCTGTCCATGCAGGTGCCGCGCTCTGACGGTGCGTGCACTCCTGCTCTGGGCTGGCGTAAGGTTGATCGCAGCGCAGCGCTCAGGTTCTCAGGCGCTCCACCCTTCGATCTGTCCGCTGCGCCCGCGGTCGCAGCGGCGGCATTCATGCTGTTCTGGATTCGCACTCGTGCAACTCCGCGAGCGCGCGCTGCTCGGCGCGCTGGGCGTCTTACGCCGCACCACGCTCGCTATCGCCGGCGCGTGTATCCTGCTCGGTGAAGTGGCGCTGCTCATGCTCACATGACGCTCCTGATTGCCGATTGCGTGAGCCAGTCCTTCGGCGATCGCCGTGTTCTCACGTCGGCCACCCTTCGCGCGGAGTCCGGTCAGGTACACGCCCTGCTCGGCCGTAACGGTGCAGGCAAGTCGACGCTGCTGGGCGTTGCCGCCGGCTGGACTCCAGCGGACAGCGGCGCCGTGACCTTCGCCGGTCGCACGTGGATCACCCTCTCGTACGCCGCCCTGTCGCGAGCAGGACTGCTGCTGCTGCCGGACTACGATCTTCTTTCGAATGCCTTCACCGTGAGACGTCAGCTCGGGATGCTCGCGCGGCGCTGGAATGGCGCGTCCGTGGAGGAATGTGCTGCTCGCATGGCGATCGCTCATCGGCTGGACCAGAAGCCGCACCAATTGTCCGGCGGCGAACTTCGTCGCGCTGAACTCGCGGCCGTGCTCGTGCGTCGCCCGCTCTGTCTGCTGGCCGACGAACCCTTTCGGAGCGTGTCACCACGCGATGTGGAGGCCTCGATCGCAGCATTCCGCGAAATCGCCGCAGCGGGTTGTGCCGTCGTGATTACAGGCCATGAGGTGATTTTCGGTTCTTCGCGGATTTGGGTGTAGCAAAGTCGAGGTATGAACAGCCAGAAATGAGATGGACACCGGCCTCTCGGTAGAGCAGAATGCGGATGTCTGACGTCCGATTCACGCTCATCCCTGGAGGACGCGGTGTCCGCTCTCAGTATAGCGCCCTATTTCCCATTCCCGCGAGTGGTCCCGGTCGCGCAACACCTGACGACGGACTCGACGGGTGTCGTCCGGAGCCAAATCACGTTCGAGGCCGATCCCCGCACCCGCCCGAGGTGCTCCCGGTGCGGCCGAACGACGCGGGCCGTGCACAGCACCACCGTGCGCTCGGTGTTGGATCTCGCCTTGGCGGGAAGCCGGACGGAACTGCTGATCCCGCAGCGTAAGCTCCGCTGCCCGCGGTGCGGCGTGCGGAGCGAGCACCACGAGTTCCTGGCCCCCTACCGCCGCATGACGTCCCGCCTCGAGCGAGCGGTCGCCGAGCTCTGTCGCGTCCTCCCGATCACGCACGTCGCCGCGCACTTCGGATTGCACTGGCACACCGTGAAGGAGATCGACAAGCGCCGCCTCGACCGGGAGGTCGGGACGCCCTGCTACGATGGGCTCCGACTCTTGGCCGTCGATGAAGTCGCGGTCCACAAAGGGCACACCTACATGACCACGGTGCTCGATCTCGAGACGGGCCGCATGGTGTGGATCGGCCCCGACCGGACGAAGGCCACGCTCATGAGTTTCTTCGCCGCACTCACGCCCGTGCAGCGGGGGTCGATCGAGGCGGTCGCCACGGACATGGCCGCGGGGTACCGCGAGGCCGTGCGGGAGGCCTGCCCGCAGGCCGCGCTCGTCTACGACCTCTTTCACGCGGTCGCCAAGTTCAGCCGTGAGGTGATCGATCGAGTCCGTGTGGACGAATCGAAACAGCGCGACGAAGCAGGACGACAACTCATCAAGGGCAGTCGCTATCTCCTGCTCAAGAACGAAGCAAACCTCGTGGGTGATCAGCGCGAGCGGCTCGACGACCTGCTCGCGGCCAATGAACATCTCAACCTCGTCTACATCCTCAAGGACCAGTTGAAACACATCTGGACCTATCGTCGCGGTGGGTGGGCCAGACGGGCCCTGGATCAATGGTGTGCGCTCGCGGAAGCCAGTGGGCTCACGCCGCTCATGACGTTCGCGAAGAATCTGCTCCGGCATGCGGACGGCATCATCAACCACTGTCGCTATCCGCTCCACACCGGCCGGCTCGAAGGGATCAACAACAAGATCAAGGTGATCAAGCGGATGGCGTACGGCTATCGCGACGACGCCTATTTCATCCTCAAGATCAAAGGCGCGTTCCCCGGGCAGTTGCACC
>JBBSVF010000118.1:0-8953 GCA_038233745.1 Gemmatimonadales bacterium | reverse complement strand
CTCGGAATGCGCGCCTCACCGGAATTGCCATCGGCGCACTGTACGTTTCGCGATATCTGCGAACCTGGGCCCTTGCCGATACCTGGACGATCCTGGACGATATCGACCTGGCGATCCACGAGGCGGGCCATATGGTGTTCACGCCATTGGGCGAGTTCATGATGATCCTGGGTGGATCCCTCTTCCAGATCCTCGTCCCGGCGGTGTTCGTTGGCTACTTCGCCAGACGAAAGGACTGGTATGGCGCTTCGGTCCTGCTGTTCTGGCTCGGTCAGAGCTGTTTCAACCTGAGCTACTACATCGCGGATGCGCGCGCGCAGGTGCTTCCGCTGTTATCGGACGATCCCGCAACGCACGACTGGACCTGGCTCCTGATTCAGACGGACCAGCTTCATCATGACACTGCGATTGGACACGCCGTTCGTGTAACGGGTCTGCTGCTGTTTGTAACCGCCGTGATCGGCGGCGTGCGTACCGCGCTGTACAGCGACGTCGACCCGCCGGTTTCGTTTGCGCCGTCGAGACCGATTGTCACGCGTACCAGGAGATCGTGAGTGACGAAGAACGATCAGGACAACCAAACGGGTGGGGCAGCGAGGGATGGGGTCAGACTGTCGAGCCCGCAAAGTGGTCTCGGATTTGCCTCATCACCGCGGAAAGATCAGTTCATTATCCCCTGGAGGTTCGAATGCGAATGTCAATCAAGTTTACGCTCGTCGCCCTGTGCCTGTCCGTTGGCGGCTGCGCGATGTACGGCAAGTCCAGCGGTACCGAGATCAGCGATTCGGGGCCGGGTATGCGGAACGACTGGACGGCAACGCTGGTGACGCCGTCGACGCTCTCCGGGGCAGTGCAGGTGCGCGGCACCGCCAACTGGATGCACGATGGCAGCGGCTCGAAGGTGATGGTATCCATCAGCAATGCCACCCCCGGCGGCCGGCATCCGTGGCACATCCACAGTGGCCGGTGCGGTGGGAATGGCCCGATCGTGGGTGACCCCAGCGCGTACAAGGCACTCGAGGTGAATGGCGACGGCAACGCGAACGAGAATGCCTCGCTGTCGATGCCCCTGCCGTCCATGAGCGACTACTACGTCAACATCCACGCGTCGCCGGAAAACATGGGCACCATCATCGCGTGCGGGAATCTCGCCGCGCCGGTGCGCTGAGTCGCGGCGCCTCACCCGGTCGACGACAGCTGCAGTGACGTCGTCGACCGGAGCGATGCGGGGCTGATCCACCGGGCTGCTCCGCGTGCTTTCGCACGATGCCGGATGGCGGTCGGTAGATCACACGCCCAGATTCATGGCGTCCCTCCCCATCCCGACATGCCCGATTCGCGTCTCATTAACGAGGAGCCTCTTCGACCTGTTTCGCCAGCCGCTCGCGCGCTGGCGGCGATCGGCGCGCCCCTCGCGGCGCTCCTGGTTTCCCTCCTCCTGGACATGGGGCACGGTGAGACCCCGTTCCTGATCTTCTACCCGGCAGTCGCCATCGCCGCCTGGTACGGTGGAGTGACCTCCGGGGTAGTGGCGTCCGTTCTCTCCGTGGCGCTCGCCGATTGGTTCCTCATCGAGCCGGCGCACAGCTTCATCATCCCCACCGGCCGGGACACACTGGTCGCGGGAGTGTTCCTGGCGTCCGCGTTCGCGATCAGCCGCATGTCCGGCGCGCACCGGGAGGCGCGCGCAACGGCCGAACGCCTCGCGGGAGAACTCAGCGAACGTGCGTTGGCGCTCGAGGCAGAGCTCGTCGCGGGACAGACCGTTACGGAGGAGCTCGAGGCCACCAACCAGGAGCTCGCCGCCACGAACGAAGAGCTCGAGGCCGCCAACGAGTATGAGGCGCAGCGCGGTCACCTGTTCAGCCTGGCCGCGAGCCTCGCCCGTGCATCCACTCCCGACGAGGTGGCGAGCGTGATGTTCCGTGAAGCGCTTGCCGCTGTCGGCGCCGACGCCGGCTCGATCGGCATGGTGTCCGATGATGGGACGGGCGAGCGCACGGTGACGCTGCTGCACAGCGCCGGCTATAGCGACGCTGCGGCCTCTGCCTACCAACACTTTCCCCTCACGACGGGCCGTCCATTCTCCGACGCCATCATTGCCGGCACTCCCGTGCTGATCGGCACCGAGCGCGAATGGAAGGAGCGATATCCCGAGACCTTTCCCGCGATCGCCGGGCTGGGCTACGAGGCGTTTGCCGTCGTCCCCGTCGCCATTGGCGGACGCACCGTGGCGGCGATCTCGTTCTCTTATCCGGGGCCCCGCACCTTCTCGACCACAACTGTCGAATTCCTGGAGACGCTCGCGAGTGTAAGTGGACAGGCCCTCGAGCGCTCGCGCGCCTTCGAAGCCGAACGGCGCGAGCGCGATCGGGCGAACGTGATCGTGGAATCGATCACCGACGGGTTCGTGGCCTTCGACGCCGACTTCCGCTTCTCCTACGTGAACCGGCGCGCCGCGGAGCTGTGGAAGCGTGCGCCATCGGAGTTGATCGGACGCACACCGTTCGAGGTGTTCTCCGAGGTGCCTGGCATCGAGCAGTCGGTCACGATGACGATGTACGCCAGGGTGCTGGCGACGCGGAAATCGGAGACGAACGAGGCGTATTCGCCAACGCTCCGGCGCTGGATTGAATCCCGCTCCTACCCCGCAGCCGACGGAGGCATCGTTGCCTTCTTCTCGGACATCACGGCGCGGCGCAGGGCGCAGGATGCCTCGTCGTTTCTCGCCGAGGCGAGCAGGCTGCTCGGGTCGTCGATCAATTATGCCGACACGCTCACGAACCTCGCGCGCGCTGCCGTACCGCGTCTCGGGGACTGGTGCGCCGTCGATGTGCTTCGCGATGCGTCGTCCACGCTGTGGCCACCCGCGCTCGATCGGGTTGCCGTGGTCCACGAGGATCCCGAGAAGATCGCGCTCGGCGCACAACTGACCGAGGAGTATCCCACGGACTGGTCACAGGAAACCGGCATGCCGAGCGTGTTGCGAAATGGCACATCGTTCTTCCTGCCCGGGATCACCGACGAGATGCTCGTCGCCGGCGCAAAGGACGCGCGGCACCTGGGGTTTCTGCGAGCCTTGCAGTTCAGTTCCATCATGATCGTCCCGCTCATCGCGCGCGGTCGGGTTCTGGGAACGGTCACGCTCTGCATGACCGAATCGGGACGAACCTACGACGACGCCGATCTGTCACTGGCCGAGGACCTCGCCCGGCGCGCTGGCACCGCCGTGGATACAGCCCGCCTGCTGCGCGACGCAGATCTCGCGAATGCGGCGAAGACGGAGTTCCTTCGCACAATCTCCCACGAGTTGCGTCAACCGATCAACGCGACGGTCTCCTTCCTGGAGCTGTGGGAGATGGGATTGCGCGGGACATTGAGCACCGAGCTGAGGGAAGACCTCGCGCGAATGCAGCGCAATCAGCGCCACCTGCTCGCGCTCATCGAGGATCTGTTCAGCTTTACGCGTATCGACGCGGGGAAGCTTACCATCCTTCGCGAGCCCGTCCTGATGCGCGATGTGCTCGCTTCGCTGGATGCCATCATGTCCGCCGAGATGGCGACACGGCAGGTGGGCTTCGAAGTGGTGCCCTGCGGCGAGGACCTGCAACTACCCGGAGATCAGGCGCGCCTGGTGCAGATCGGTGTCAATCTGCTGACGAATGCCATGAGGGCGACGGCCGAGGGGGGCAGGGTGCGCGTCGAGTGCGACTCGGATGGCGAAGCCGTGTCGCTGATCGTCTCCGACACCGGCGTCGGCATCCCCCCGGACCGGCTCGAGGATATCTTCTCGCCATTCACCCAGATCGGACGTTCGCTGAACGCGCCCAAGGAAGGCGCTGGCCTTGGCCTCGCGATCTCGCGCGGTCTCGCCGAGGCAATGGGTGGGAGTCTCACGGCCACCAGCGCGGTGGGCGTCGGGAGCACGTTTGTGCTCCGGCTTCCCAACGGCTAGCAGGGCGCTACGCCACCGGCACTGTGAAGCGCACAGTCGTCCCGCGACCCGGCGTGCTTTCCACCTTGATGTGGCCACCCTGCGCCTCCACGATACCGCGGGCGATGGGGAGCCCGAGCCCCGCACCGCTGCGTCGGGAAGACGGCGTGCCGGCCTGGTAGAATCGATCGAACACGTGCGACAACTGTGCGTCGGCAATGCCGATGCCGGTATCGCTGACCGCGATCTCCACGATGCCCTCGGTGCGACGCGCAGATACGCGGACGGCTCCACCACTCGCAGTGAACTTCACGGCGTTGCCCACGAGATTCGACAGCACCTGGATGAGGCGGTCGGGATCGGCCATCACGTCCGGGAGTCCGGGCTCCAAGTCAAGCGTGAATGAGAGTCCCTGTGCGCTGGCCATCGGGCGCAACGAGTCCGCGGAGAGGTCGAGAATGTCGGTGAGCGACGTGGGCCGCGTCACGACACTGAACTTTCCCGCCTCCAGGCGAGTGACATCGAGCAGGTCCTGGATGAGCCGGTCGATCTGCTCCGCGGCCTGCCGCATGATGCCGACGCGCTCGAGCACCGATGTCGAAACTTCGTTCCCTTCGGCGATGATGCTGTTGGCGAGCATCTTCACCGCGTTCGCCGGATTCCTGAGGTCGTGCGAGACAATGCCTATCATGTCGTCGCGTGCCGTCACCGCCTGGCGCAGGGCATCTTCGGCGCGCTGTCGCGGACTGATGTCGCGCAGCATGGCCGCGTAGATTCGCTGCCCGTCGACGGTCATCTGCTGGATGGATGCTTCCGCGGGAAACTCCTCTCCGGACTTGCGCAGGCCGCTGATCTGCTGGCGCTCGCCCATGGCGCGCGCCACGCCGTGGGCCGCGCCGAACCCGTGAACGTGTCCCGTATGCGCAGCCCTGTAGCGTTCGGGCAGCAGGGTCGCGAGCGGCTGTCCCCCCACTTCAGCGGCCGCGTAGCCGAAAATCCGCTCGGCGCCCGTGTTGAAGAAGATGATGCGCTGCTCATCGTCCACCGCCACAACCGCATCCGACGACAGCGCCAGGAATCGCGCAAAGAGATCGGGTGGCAGCGTGCGATTCATGGCGGCGTCCTTCGCAGCCTGTTGCCCGTCGGTCATCGCATTCGAGGTGAGCGGTATTGCCTGTTGTAGGGAAAACTCCGGACGCACTTGTCGGGACCCGAGGTCCGCACGATCCTGCCCCTGCCTGACAGTCGCCCGGGCCCGCAGGCGAGAGATTGCATTGTATCGATCATCCTACCGCGAGGCGATTCCAATGTCGACTGCCAGTGCTGCCCCTGAGACCCTTGATGCCCTGATAGCGACGTCCACGTCGCGCCGCGCATTCCTGCGCAACGCCTCGCTGAGTGCCGTGGGCGCGGGCACGCTCATCGCCTGCGGCAAGTCGAGCGTTGCAACACCGCCCAAGGCGGTCGCTGCCACGCCTGTGGCTGGTGCGGGTACCGCAACCGCATCCGTCCAGAGCGCGGCGGACGCCATGGACGCCATGCACGAGAAGGGCATGAAGGCATTTCCGGCGAAGACCGAGGGCAAGGGAGCCCAGCTTCTGGCGCCGCGCATGGAGAAGGGTGTGAAGGTGTACGACCTCACCACCAAGGTGGTGCAGTGGGAGGTCGAGCCCGGCCGGAGGGTCGAGGCGTGGACGTTCAATGGCGTGGTGCCCGCGCCTACGCTCCGAGTGCGCGAGGGCGACCGCGTGCGAGTGAACGTGAAGAACGAGCTGCCGGAGTCCACGAGCGTCCACTTCCACGGTCTCGAGCTGCCGAACGACATGGACGGCGTTCCGTTCATCACGCAGGCTCCGATCAAGCCGGGGCAGTCGTTCAGCTATGAATTCACCGTGCCGAACGCGGGCTCGCACATGTACCATTCGCACCACAACTCCACCAAGCAGGTTGGACTCGGGCTCCTGGGTGCTTTCGTCGTGGAACCGAAGGATGCGCGGAACGAACCGAAGGTGGACGTGGATTACGTGATGATCCTCAACGACGGCTTTCACGGGTACACGCTCAACGGCAAGAGCTTCCCTGCGACGGAGCCCATCGTGGCGACGCTGGGCCAGAAGGTGCGTATCCGATACATGAACGAGGGGATGATGATTCACCCCATGCATCTGCACGGCATTCACCAGACCGTCATCGCCAAGGACGGCTGGCCCTTGTCCAATCCGTACAAATGTGACACGCTCAACATCGCGCCCGGCGAGCGGTATGACGTGATCGTGAACTGCAACAACCCGGGCACGTGGGCCTTTCACTGTCACATCCTGCCTCACGCCGAGAGCGATCACGGCATGTTCGGGATGGTCACCGCGCTCATTGTCCAGAAGCCGGCACTCACATGACGTCCCTCGATACCATCCGCGTCATACTGGCCGACGATCACCTCGTCGTCCGGGCTGGCCTCAAGGCACTCCTGGCGGGCAACCGTGACATCGAGGTCGTGGGTGAGGCAGCGAATGGTCGCGAAGCCCTGGCACTCGTGGAGCGGCTCAAGCCGGACGTGGCGGTGCTCGACCTCGACATGCCGATGATGGATGGCGCGACGGCCACGAAGGAACTGGTAGCGCAGAAGTCGTCCACGCGGGTGCTCATTCTCACCATGCACTCCGAGGACGAGTATCTCGTGACGCTGCTGGAGGCGGGTGCGGCGGGCTATCTCGTGAAGAACGCGGCGGATCGCGAGCTCGCCGATGCGGTCCGCGCGGTTGCGGCCGGGGACTCGTACGTGCAACCGTCGGCGGCACGCGTGCTGGCCAGGCGCGTGACGCGAGGGGCCGAGCATGCCGATGAGCGCGAGCACTACGAACTGCTGAGCGAGCGGGAGCGCGACGTGCTCGTGAACGTGGCGAGCGGCTACTCGGCCTCGGAAATCGGCGAGCGGCTCTTCATCAGTCCGAAGACCGTGGAAACGTACAAGCAGCGGATCACGGAAAAACTCGGGCTCTCGCACCGCGCCGACTACGTCCAGTTCTGCCTCAAGCTCGGGTTGCTGAAGACTGCCTGAGTTGACCCGGGCTTGTCGGTGAAAGGATCCTCCCGACACGGCGGGCCGAAACTCCCGACACAGGTCAGGTAAGGAACCCGACGGTGCCGACCTCCCAAAAGTGTGATTCTCATATCGAGATGAGAAACGCGCCAATCCGGAGGAGCCCCCATGTACTCCCAGACGTCTGTCTACGCGCCTCGCGCCTCCCTGCAGGACGCGCAACGCGCTGGCCAGGGCGGTTATGCCGACGAGTACACCGTGGCTGATCTCGTCTCCTGACGATCCGACACCTACCCTCTCGAGGATCCGACACATGAAGAACACGACGACTTTTCCCATTCCCAGGACCGCGACGCGCACGATCGCCGCGCTCGCGATCGCCAGCGCCATGGTGCTCGCCAGCGCCTCCATCACCGGCTGCGCGAACGCCGACGCGGCCCCGACAAACCGAAAAACCACGGTGCCCGTGCGCACGCAGACCGAGGAAATCAAGGGCCAGGAAGTGGCCGTGCTCACCGTCGCGCCGAATGTGCCGCCGCCGATCACCCGCACGCATCCCACGAAGGTGATCGTGAACCTCGAGACCACCGAGCAGACCCTGCGCCTGGCGGATGGTGTCAGCTACACCATGTGGACCTTTGGCGGCTCGGTGCCGGGCAAGTTCATCCGCGTGCGCGAAGGGGACCTCGTCGAGCTGCACCTCACCAACGCGGCGAACAGCACCATGCCGCACAACATCGACCTCCACGCGGTCACGGGACCCGGCGGCGGCGCCAAGGCCTCGCTCACCCTGCCCGGCGGCGAATCCGTGTTCACCTTCACCGCAATGAATCCCGGCCTCTTCGTCTATCACTGCGCTACCTCGCCGGTGCCGATGCACATGGCGAACGGCATGTACGGCATGATCCTCGTGGAACCGAAGTCAGGCATGTCCGCCGTGGATCGCGAGTACTACGTGATGCAGAGCGAGTTCTACACGCACGGCAAGTTCGGCGCGCCGGGACTCCAGACGCTCGACATGGAGAAGGGCGTCGACGAACGTCCCACCTACGTGGTGTTCAACGGCAGCGTCGGCGCTCTCACGGGCGACAAGGCGCTCCAGGCAAAGGTGGGTGAACGCGTGCGGCTCTTCGTGGGTGACGCAGGCCCGAATCTCACGAGTTCATTCCACGTGATCGGTGAGATCTTCGACAACGTGTACGCCGAGGGCGGCTCGCAGGCGAACCACAACGTGCAGACCACCATGATTCCGGCCGGCGGATCGGCCATCGTGGAGTTCGGCGTGGAGCAGCCAGGCGATCTGATACTCGTGGACCACTCGATCTTCCGCGCCTTCAACAAGGGTGCGATCGGCATCCTCACCGTCACTGGCGACGCCAACGCGAAGATCTTCGCGGTGAAGAAGGGCCTTGGCGTCGTGGGCCAGTAACGCACGCATCGTACAGAGGAGCCGGGACCGTGATTCGCCTCGTCATGTTGATGGTGCCGCTCCTGGTGCAGATTCCGGGTGGCAGCTACCCCCCGCTGTATAGCACGGTCGGCGAGGCGCGGATCGCCGTGGCAGCCTTCCGGATGGATCGCCACCACGTGAGCAGGCGCTCGTTCGCCGCCTTCGTGGTCGCGCATCCGGCGTGGCGGCCAGTGCAAGCGCACCTGCCATCGCCCTCGGCGCACCAAGCGCCAGCAGGCACTGGCTGTACCTCCAGCTTCGTGCTGGTTTCTGACACCCATCACTCAGAGGATTACACATGCAAGCGACAGAGAATTGCCCCAACACGATGCTCACGGCTGAATGCACGGTGAACGCCGCCCTGGCGAAGTCGCCGGCGGCCTATCGCGTCTTTCGCGAACACGGCATCGATACGTGTTGCGGCGGAGGCCTGCGCATTGCTGACGCGGCGGCGCTGGCACGCGTGAGCGTGGACATCGTGATCGCTGAGATCGCATCGGCGTTGCAATCTCCGAAAGCCGACGACGCG
>JBBSVF010000117.1:0-9010 GCA_038233745.1 Gemmatimonadales bacterium | reverse complement strand
CGCAGGCAGCTTGCTCGAGAGACCGGATACCGTCGAGAGTGCCTGCGCGGTGGTCTGATTCCGCGCGAAGGCATCAGCCAGTTTTCCCAGCGACCGGTCGCGAGCGCGAGCGCCGATGAAGCGCGCGACTTCCTGCGCCTGCGCATAGCATATCAGCGTTTGGGTGTGCTCCGCCTGTTCCTCGCGGCTGGCGGATCGACCTTGATGCTCTTCACTTCGTCGTCGGTGTACCGCTCGGCCGCTCCGTCTTCGTGGGTGGGCGGTCGGTTTCGGGTTGGCCACTCTGCTGTCCGCTGTCATGCAGCGCCGAGAGACTTCGCGCCAGAGCTGACTTGCAGCGAGTGCACGCCGTCGGTCGAATGTTGGGGCGCGACGGCGACGACCGCGATCTGCGGCCGCTTGCAATAGCACAAGTGAGTGAAGCGCCGATGCAATCGCTGCTGCGCCGCCCAGGCGTGACATGGGTAACACTTTCTGTCAGCCGGTGATGCTGCAATCTCGTTCGTCAAATGTCGCCGGGAGGACCGTGTTGAAGTGGATCGCCCAGATGCCATCGTCGGTCTCTTCAAGGCCGATGTGCTGCGCGCACTGGGAAGGTGTCTGGCGGGTAATGCAGCAGCATGAAACACAGATCGCTATCTTGGAACGCTGTCCGAGCTGACACCAGAACAGCACCGCGAGAGCTGGGGCGGACAAACGTTCTACCGCGTCTTGAGCCACGTGAACGGCGGGCGCCAACTCGAAACTGACTTGTTCGCGGGATCGAGAGCCCTGCAACGCACCGCAATCCGGAGACTGCCGATGGACAATACCCTGAACGCTGAGCGGGGCAACGACATGCCTGACGTGACCGTCGCTGGCGAAGAATCACGCGATGCGCCCCTTCGCATGACCGCGGACGAATTTCGACGGGCCGGTCACGCGCTGGTCGACTCGATCGCCGGCTTCCTCGAGTCGCTGGCGGAGCGTCCGGTGACGCCGTCGGAGTCGCCAGCCGCCGTGCAGGCGCTGATCGACGCTGACCGTCCTTTCCCACAGGAGGGGACGGAGGCGGGCGCGCTCCTCGCGCACGCGTCGCGACTGCTGTTCGATCATTCCCTGTTCAATGGCCATCCCCGCTTCTTTGGTTACATCACGTCGCCACCGGCGCCGATCGGGATGCTCGGCGACCTGCTGGCCGCGGCCGCGAACCCGAACGTGGGAGCGTGGCGGCTCGCGCCGGTGGCAACCGAGATCGAAGCGCAGACGGTGCGCTGGATCGCCGATCTCATCGGGTTTCCCGCCCCCAGAGGCGGGCTCCTGGTGAGTGGCGGAAACATGGCCAACGTCGTCGGCTTTCTCGCGGCGCGGGCGGCGGCTGCCACGTGGGACGTGCGCAAGGAGGGCACCGCCGGGGGCGAAGCTTCCCCTCTGCGCGTCTACGCCTCGGCGGAGACGCACACCTGGATTCAGAAAGCCACCGACATCGCAGGACTCGGCACCGATTCGATCCGCTGGATTCCGGCCGACGACGATCTGCGGATGAACACGAGCGCGTTGCGCAACGCGATCACGCAGGACCGAAGCCGCGGCGATCTGCCGATGATCGTCGTCGGAACGGCGGGGTCGGTGAGCACGGGGGCGATCGATCCGCTTCCCGAGATCGTCGAGATCTGTCGTGAGGCGGGAATCTGGTTTCATGTGGACGGCGCGTATGGCGCACTGGCCGCCACGATTCCTGGTGTTCCAGCCGATCTTCGCGCGCTCTCGCTCGCCGATTCGGTCGCCGTCGATCCCCACAAGTGGATGTATGCCCCGCTCGAGGCCGGGTGCATCATCGTCCGGGATCCCGACAAGCTTCGTGCGGCCTTCGCCTACCACCCGCCCTACTACCACTTCGGGCAGGAAGCGACGAACTACGCTGACCTCGGACCTCAGAACTCGCGCGGCTTTCGCGCGCTCAAGGTGTGGCTGGCGATGCAACAGGTGGGGCGTGCGGCGTATGTGCGGATGATCGGCGACGACATTCGATTGAGTGAGCGGATGCACGCTGCGGTGTCGGCGCATCCCGAACTCGAACCCTTCACGCAGTCGCTCAGCATCTCGACGTTTCGTTATGTGCCGAAGGAGTTGCGGGGGAGGTCCGGCGAATCGGAGGTGGGGGCGTATCTTGACACCCTCAATGAGGCGCTGCTGGAACGGATTCAGCAGTCGGGGGAATTGTTCGTGTCAAACGCGGTGATTCGGGGGCGGTATGTGCTGCGCGCGTGCATCGTGAACTTCAACACGACGGCTGCCGACGTTGACGCGGTGCCCGCAATCGTCGTACGGCTGGGGGGAGATGTGGATCGCACCCTGCGATCCCAGGAACTGGGTTAGGCGACTTCGCCGAGCGAAACTGCAGGAGTCTTGCCGGATTGATGCACGTCTCGGCCACACCGGTACCCCTCGTCACGCCGCAACGCTAACAGGTATTCGTGCGCACGGTCGCCGCAGCGGATCCGCGCGTCGTCGACAAGAGTGGTATTCGACCCGACGGATTCCAGTGTGCGCGACACGACCCACTTCGGCGTTGCGCGCCACGCGGTCGCGAAGTCGCGATCGACCGCGTCCCCAATCCGGCTGGTCGTCATCCCAGTAACGCATCACCTCGGACATGCGCCGCCCGTAGATGCTGCCGCCCATTCCACGTACGGAATCGTTGAAATGGCGGTGGAGCTATCGCCGGGCCGCGGCAATTGCGGGCCGCCGGCGACACCGGCAACATAGCCGTCGAGCGATTGCATCATGCCGTAAACGAGTTTCCCCATGTGGTCGCGCCGCCATGATGCGGTGTGTGAAGGGTCATGAACAATCCGTGTCATGACCGGACCGAAGCGATCGTGAATCTCCCGGTGAGGCGGGACGAGACGAGAGTGGGGAACCAATGCCAGTCATGAAGGGTCGCCCGCCCCGGATCACCCACAACTACTTCATGGACTGCACGTGTTCCACAAACTGATCGAGTGCGATCTCGGTCCCCTGCAGAAATCCCGACGTCTTGTTTGTCTCGAGGTCGGCTTCATTGCGATGCAGCGCCGTGAAAACGTAGCGAGTTCCGGTGCCGGCTGTTTCCATCGTGGCGATGGCGGTGATCGGAATGTCGTCAAAGACCGCGGGACGATAGTCGGGAAACAACATTGAAGTCCAGACGAGTCGCTCCATCGGAACGACGTCCAGGAAGCAACCGATGTTCGGAACCGCCTGGCCCTCGCCCACTGCAATGTCGATGCTGAAGATGCCGCCCGGTCGCACGTCCAGTTCGCATTTCGCGACGCGACCCCACGGCTTGGGCATATACCACTCCTTGAGATGCTCCGGCTTCGTCAACGCCTCCCAGACGAGATGCCGGGGAGCGTCGATGAACCGCTCGAGCGCGAAATCAAGCTTCGGATCGATCGTGAAGGGCTTGCTCATGAGTGTGATTCCCTCTCCTTGAGTTGTTTGACGTATTGGTCGAACCAGTCCAGTCGAGCTTCCCACAGTCGACGACGGGCGGTCAGCCAATCATCAACGACCTTGAGCCGTTCGGGTGCGATCTCGTAAGTCCGCACTCGTCCGCGCTTCTTCGACGTCACCAACCGGCTCTGTTCGAGCACCGAGAGGTGCTGCACAAACGACGGGAGTTTCATGTCAAAGGGTGCCGCCAGCTCGCTGACCGTGGCCGGGCCGACAGAGAGGTGCTCCAGGACTTTCCGCCGAGTCGAATTGGCCAAGGCATAGAACACGTCGTCGGTGATGGCGGATTGCACCATGTGCTTATCCAGTCGATTGGTTGGGTGGCGCTGGCTACCCGAGAGACTATATGGTCCGACAACACTAAGGTCAAGACCTAAGTATAAGTTGCTCGACTCCGACGGTGTCCAGGGCCGAAACCCGACCGATCCAGTAGCGCTGGTCGGCGGGCGCAAGACGAGCAGCGCGACGTCGAGAAGCTGAGGCGGCGTCTGGACTTCATTCCCGCCATCATGGAGACGACACTTCTCACGTCCGGGGATGAGCAAACGAATTTCCAGCTCATTCGACGCGCAGCCTCGGGCAACCGGAGGTGCACGCGCGCTGGGATGACTTGCTGATCGTGCGCTCAGGTACCGGCGCCATCGTGACGGGCGATAGTCTGATCGGAAGCTCGTACCGCGCGCCGGGATCGCACTGGCCGGCTGTGGGCCGGGCATTTCGCGCCTGGCAGTCCCGACGCTGAACCGTGAGTGTCACCCAGCTAGTGCAACGTCCCTCCTGCGCCATTGATTGTTTAGCGCTCTCGCCCCCAAGTTGATGTGCGCGCGCGGGAACCGGATGGTATGACTGGCTCGCATATGTCTGACGGAGATGCTCATGTTGCGGTGTATTGTGGCAGGCGTTGCTCTGCTTGGCGTTCTCTCGGAGCCTGCCGTGGCGCAGGATACGTTGTCCGACGCCGCCTGGAAGGCCGAGATCGCCCGTCGGGCGGCCGTGCGACATCGCGCGGAGGTACAGCGCGACAGCGCCGCGACGCGCGTTGATACGATCCAGGTGTTCCCCGCAGCGATCATCCTGCATGTAGGCGATACGCTCACCTTCCCGCAGCTGGTCATGCGACTCAAGGTGGTGGGCAAGAGTCGGGACGGCGTGGTGATTACCGACTTTCGCTCGAGCTACATGATTCCCCCGGGCGGTCGTGCGATCGTAGTCAATGATGGGCAAGTCATCGCAGCGGCCGTCGGTGAAGGTGAACTGTGGACGAAGGCTCACAGACCTACCGGACCATTCGATGACGCGCGCCCGACGACTCGCATTCGGCACATTGTTCAATAGCACGCCGGCTTCGATGTCGTCCGCTCTGACAACCAACCGAGAACGTCATGGAATGTTCGGCGTGCAGGTCCCCGTTGCACTCGCTTGGCCAGATTCCGATCCGTGTCGGCGGCACCGCCGGGGGGTGGCACTTCCTGCTCGGCGAATGGGCGGACCTGACGGAGGGCGTCTTCCCGCTCGACGTCTTTCGCTGCCCCAGGTACAAGCGCGTCGAGTTCTTTGATCTGGATGAGAGCCTGCCGAGTCGCTAGTGGCGCCCGGATCGAGGCTCGCTGCGACTGCCGCTGACATACGCCGACGTGTCCGGGGGGTCCCCGTCAGCTCCACGTGCCGCGACGTAGCCGATAGGACTGCGTTATGCAGGCGTTGTCTCGTGTATGCCAGCCCTTTCGTCGACGTCTGGGCGTCACCCACCCTGCTGCCGGCACTTCGCCAGGACATCATGTGAGTGCACGACATGTGATGGCGATCGACCAGGGCACCACGAGTTCGCGCGCCATCGTCTTCAATGAGTCAGGCGGTATCGTGAGCACGGGACAGAAGGAACACGCGCAGATCCTGCCGCGCGCCGGCTGGGTGGAGCACGATCCCCTGGAGGTGTGGGCGAATGTGCGCGAGGTGATCGGTCAGGCGCTGGCCCGCGCCGATCTCACGCGACACGAAATAGCTGCCATCGGCATCACGAATCAGCGCGAGACGACGGTGGTGTGGGACAAGCGCACCGGCGTGCCAGTGTACAACGCCATCGTATGGCAGGACACGCGCACGCAACCGATCGTCGACCGACTGGCCGCCGACGGTGGCGTGGACCGTTTCAAGGCGATCGTCGGTCTCCCGCTCAGCACCTACTTCTCAGGCACGAAGATCGTCTGGATTCTCGAGAATGTGGAGGGCGCGCGCGCATTGGCCGAGTCGGGTGAGCTGCTGTTCGGCACGATGGATACGTGGGTGCTCTGGAACCTCACCGGGGGCATCGACGGCGGGGTGCACGCCACCGACGTCACCAACGCGAGCCGCACGATGTTCCTGGACCTCGAGACGCTGGTGTGGCGCGACGATATCCTCGCCGCGTTCGGCGTGCCGAAGTCGATGCTGCCCGCGGTGCGTTCGTCATCCGAAGTGTATGGCACGGCGGAGTCGTCGAGCCTCCTGCGCGAGGTGCCCATCGCGGGAATCCTTGGCGACCAGCAAGCGGCCACCTTCGGCCAGGCAGCGTTCGATGCGGGCGAGGCGAAGAACACGTATGGCACCGGAAACTTCCTGATCTTCAACACGGGCACGCAGGTGGCTCACAGCAGGAACGGGCTGCTCACGACCATCGGCTACAAGCTGGGCGACCAGCCAACGCACTACGCGCTGGAGGGTTCGATCGCGGTGACGGGTTCGCTCATCCAGTGGCTCCGCGACCAGCTGGGCATCATTGGCTCGACGTCGGAGGTGGAGGCGCTGGCTGCCACGGTACCGGACAATGGCGGCGCGTACTTCGTGCCAGCGTTCTCGGGACTGTTCGCACCGCACTGGCGCGCTGATGCGCGTGGCGCGCTCGTGGGCCTCACACGTTTCGTGAACAAGGGTCACATCGCCCGCGCTGCGCTGGAATCGATCGCCTTCCAGACGCGTGAGGTACTGGACGCGGTCAATGCCGACTCCGGAGTTCCGCTCACGGAGCTGAAAGTGGATGGCGGTGCCACCGCGAACGACGTGCTCCTCCAGTTCCAGGCGGACATTCTGGACGTTCCGGTGGTGCGGCCGGTGGTGGCGGAGACCACCGCCCTGGGCGCGGCGTATGCAGCGGGGCTGGCCGTGGGTCTCTGGGACGGGCTGGATGAACTGCGCGCAAAGTGGCAACAGGACCGCCGGTGGACTCCGCAGATGGACGGCGCCGAGCGCGAGCGGCTGTTCAGGAACTGGAAAAAGGCCGTGCGCCGGACGCTTGATTGGGTGGACGCGGATGTGGTCGAGTAGCCGACTTCACGCTTCCCCGAAACGGTTCCGCGGCATTGGTATGGGTGGATCGAGCGCAGGTGAACCTGCTGTCACAACCGGAGCGACCATGAAGCGCGTCACAGGGATCGGCGGCATCTTCTTCAAGGCGAATGACCCGAAGGCCCTTGGGGCCTGGTACCGAGACCACCTTGGGCTGGACGTGACGGACTGGGGCGGTGCGATTCTCAACTGGGGCGGCCCCGGAAGCGAAAAAGGAATGACGATCTGGAGCGCCTTCAAGAGCGATACGACGTATTTCGCCCCTGGAACAGCGTCCTTCATGGTGAACTTCCGCGTCGCCGACCTGCATGCGCTGCTTGCCGCCCTCCGGAACGAGGGCTGCAACGTCGAAGACCGCACAGAGGAGTCTGAGCAGGGAAAGTTTGGCTGGGTGATCGATCCGGAAGGCAACAAGGTCGAGCTGTGGGAGCCGCCCGCCGAGGAGTAGCCGGCCAGCCGGCCCCGTACGCGAACCCTTTCACGAGCAAACACATGACCTTCGAACAGCAGCTCATCGCGCGTCACAGCGCGGTGCCGGAGGAGGATTTCCGACGGGAACCACATCGCAACCGGTTGAGCGTACTGCAGCCGTAGCAGTCATCTGGCATCCCACCAGGGACAGATCGCGCTGACGGAGTCGCGAGCATGATAGGGGAAGGGCGCGCGACTACGCGCCCGACGCCTCCACGTACTTCCTGATGTTCTCCAGTTGTGAGGCCCATCCCTTCGCGTTGCCGCTGAATGCCCTGGAGCGCCGCGCCTCGGGAATGGCGTCGAAGCCGGATTCCACGATGTCCAGCCGCGTGCCCCCCGGCGCATCTTCGAGTGTGAAGGACACGAGCGTCGTCGGTTCTCCACTGTAATCCACGGTCTCGTCGATCGCGTCAGGATGCCAGCGAAATGCAAAGTGATGTTCCGGCTCCAGCCGCTCGATCCAGAGGCGTGCCGTGACATGAGCGTACTTGGGATGCGTGATCCGCCCGCTCACCTCGGCGCCTTCCCGGAACGGCGACGTGAGGTTCACCCCGAACCACGCGTTGAACTGGGTCACGTCGGTGAGGGCGCGCCAGACGCGCGCGCGTGGCGCGTTCAGCACGATGCTCTTCTCGATACGATCGGTGGAGGATGTCGTGGCGTCTGTCGACATGTGTGTGCTCATTCTGGAAGGGTGGGTTCGTTCTCTGGATGGCGGAGCAGTTCCACCAGCCGGTCGATGCGGGTGTCCCAGAGCCGCTCGTAATGGCGGAGCCAGGTATCGGCACGCGCGAGGGGCCGAGGATCGATGCGGACGTAGTGAATGCGCCCCCGGATGGTGCGACGCACGAGGCCAGCCCGCTCGAGGGTCTGGATGTGCTTGGAAGCGGCGGCCAACGACATCGGAAAGGGAGCCGCAAGCTCGCTCACCGTCTGCGCTCCGCGGGAGAGACGTGCGATCATGGCCCGGCGCGTTTCGTCGCTGAGCGCGCGAAAGATGAGGTCGAGTCGGGAGGGAGTATGTTCAACCATATGGTTGAACTAACACCGGTCCCGCACCTTGGCAACTGTGTGGATGAATGATGTGCCATACCTCGCAGAATGCCGGGTGCGTCATCAGGCAGCGCTGACACCGACTGGTTGTCTCGTCCGTAGGGTCACCATCCACAGCAGCATCCACAGCAGCATCCACAGCAGCATCCACAGCAGCATTCACAGCACCACCCGCCGCGACACCCGAGCGCGTCGTCTCTCAACTTCTCCCCGATGTCATCACTCATCCGCTTTGCCACCATGCTCGTGCTCGGTGCCACGATCGCGTCGCCCGCGCTGCTCTCGCAGACTCCCAAGCCCACTCGGCCGGGCGCGATGCCCATTGCACCGGCCGCTGGCACGACCTCGGCGCGCATCATTGATGAGGTGATGACGCATCAGCAGGCGCTCGCCGATCTCGAGCGGCTCACCGACAACATCGGGCCACGCCTCACCGGCTCCGAGGCGCTCGTGCGTGCGCATGCGTGGGCCGAGAGCTCGATGACGGCGCGCGGGTTCAGCAATGTGCATCGGGAGAGCTACGACTTCGGTCCCTCGTGGACCCGCGGCGCCACCTCGGCGCGACTGCTGACGCAGAATGGCGCCTCGCTCTCGCTGGCCGGTCTGGCGTGGGGCCCGTCGACCCCCGGAACGGTACGGGGAGACGTGCTGCGGCTTGCTGGCCAGACACCGGCGGAGCTGGAGG
>JBBSVF010000116.1:0-9168 GCA_038233745.1 Gemmatimonadales bacterium | reverse complement strand
GGCGCGCTCAGCTACGCCATGCCGCTGCCCTTCAATCCGCTCAGCATGTTGGGCGAGCATCTCGCACTCGGCGTCACCGCCAAGTACGTGAATGGCGGCGCCATCGTGCGCGCGCAGGATAACGGATCGCTCGTGACGCCGAACAACATCGATGTCCGCTTCCCCGCCATCACGTCCAGTGAATTCGCCAACAATGGTTCAGGCGTGGGTATGGATCTCGGTGTGATGTGGACAGGTGCGGCGGGTCGCGCCGCCGCGACCATCCGCAATGTGTTCAACACCTTCGCGTGGGACGCCAGCAAGCTGCAGTATCGCCCCGGCACCGTGACGTTCGACGGCACCACCAGCTCCTCGAACTTCGATTCCACGGCCTACTCCGCCGCACCGGCGGGCATGCGCTCAGCGCTCGAAGCCGAGAAGTTCAAGCCCGAGATCGCGCTCGGGTACGCGCGCCAGGTCAGCTCGTTCCTGGTGAGTGCCGATGCTTCGCAGCGGATCGGCGATGGTATCGATATCGGCCCGAAGACCCACGTGGGTGTCGGCGCCGAATACCTCGGCGTTCCGCACCTGCCGCTTCGGGCAGGCGTGGCGGCAATCAACGGCGGCGCACAGATCGCCGGCGGACTCGGGCTGCGCTTCGGCCCCTATGAGTTCGGTGCTGGTGTCACGCTCCGCACGCGTGACAGCGGAAGCGAGACCGGTGCGATGATCAGCCTGGTTTCGATTCGCTGATCGCGTCCGCGCACGAAAGTCCAACGGGGCGTCCGGCACTTTGCCGGGCGCCCCGTTCGACTTCCTGCCATCTCAGCGTTACGGTCCCGCGATCTTCAGCATCTCCGGGAGTGACTGCAGGCACTGCTCCGCACGCCGCATGGTGTCGAACTTCTTGCAGAAGGCGAAGCGCACGTACTTCGCCCCGTCGCGCTTGTTGCTGAAGAAGCTCGAGCCGGGCACGCTCGCTACACCCACTTCGCGCGTCATCCACTTCGCGAAGGTGACGTCATCGCGATCGGAAAGCTTCGAGAAATCGGCGAAGAGATAGTACGCACCCTCCGGCATCTCGAACTCGAACCCGATGCTTCGCAGGACCGGCGCGAGCATCTCGCCGCGGGCGCGGTAATCCAGCATCAGGTGATTGAAGTAGTCGGCATCGAATGACATCCCGGTCGCCACCGCGGCCTGCAGAGGCGCGGGCGCGCCCACCGTCAGGAAGTCGTGCACCTTGCGGATGGCCGCGGTCTGCGCCGGTGGCGCCACCACCCATCCGATCCGCCACCCGGTGCAACTCCAGGTCTTGGATGCGCTCGAGATGGTGACGGTGCGCTCGCGCATGCCGGGAAAGGTGGCCATCTCGTGATGATGGCCCGCATACACGATCGACTCATAGGGCGAGTCGGTGATCACCCACACATCATGCTTCACGCAGAGCGCGGCGATCATCTCCATCTCGGCGCGCGTGAACACGCGTCCCGTGGGATTGTGCGGCGTGTTCAGGATCAGTGCCTTCGTGCGATTCGAGAACGCCTTCTCCAGTCGTTCCGGATCCAGCGACCAGTGCGGGGCCTCGAGCTGCACGAAGGTGGGAACAGCGCCGGCGAGAATCGTATCGGGTCCGTAGTTCTCGTAGAACGGTTCCAGCACCACCACCTCGTCGCCTGGATCGATCAGCGCCAGGAAAACAGCCGCCATCGCCTCCGTCGCACCGCAGGTGACCGTCACCTCACGGTCGTGATCGACGTCCATGCCATACCATCGTCGATAGCGCTCGGCGATCGCGATGCGAAGCGCCGAGCTGCCCCACGTGATGGCGTACTGATTCAGGTTGCCGTGAATCGCCGCGCAGGCAGCCTCCTTCATCGGCTCCGGCATCGGAAAGTCGGGAAAGCCCTGCGCGAGATTCACCGCCTCGTGCTGGTTGGCGATGCGCGTCATCTCGCGGATGACCGACTCCGTGAAGGTGCTGGTGCGACGAGCTGCAAGCATGGGCGACGCGGGGTTGAAGGTGCGAAGACTATGTGCTCGCGCGCGACAATCGTCCAGCCCGCGCGCTATCGTCCGCCGAGGATCGCGAGCGCGGCCCGAATCAACTCGGGCGCACTCATGCCGGCCGGCCCCGAGTCCAGTGCGCGGCGCACGGCCTTGTCGGCGTCAACGGTGGAATAGCCGAGCGACACGAGCGCCCGCACGGCATCCTCCGCGCCCGGTGCCGCACCGCGACCCACGCCACTCTCGCCGCCTCCGCCCTGGAGATCCTCCATCTTGTCTGCGAGATCCAGCACCATCTGTTCCGCTTTCTTGCGTCCCACCCGCGGTACGCTCTGCAGCGTGGCGATGTCCTTCTCGCGCAGCGCGCGCACGAGCCGGTCGGCCGACAGCGATGACAGAAGCCCGAGCGCGAGGGCCGGCCCAACGCCCTTGGCGCCCAGCACCTTCTGAAACACGCGACGTTCATGCGGCGTGGTGAAACCGAAGAGCTGCCAGCCATCTTCCTTCACCACGAGGTAGGTGTGCAGGGAGCACCGCTCGCCTGCCTTTGGAAGCGCCTCGAACGCGCTCAGCGGCACCGCGAGTTCGTAGGCCACGCCGCCACTCGTCATCACCTCCACGCGGTCCAGTTCCTTGGCCAGGAGCACGCCGGTCACCTGCACGATCATCGGGACGTCTCCGCTGATGCGGCTGGGCGCAGCAGTGACCTCGACGGCTCGCGAACGCGACCGCCGTCGTCCAGCCGCGGCAGCGACGACGCCATCAGACACGCCAGCGCCGCCGCGACGCCGTCCGCGGCGTCGGCGGGCTGCGGTGCGGTGCGAAGACGCAGCAGGCGCGTGACCATGAACTGCACCTGTTCCTTCGTTGCGCCGCCGGTGCCCACCACGGCCTTCTTGATCTCGGCAGGAGCCATCTCGTTCACCGGGAGTCCACGCTCGGCTGCTGCCAGCAGGATCACGCCGCGCGCGTGCCCGAGCACCACCGTGGTGCGGACGTTCTTGGCGTAGAACACATCCTCCACCGCCATCGCGTCCGGCGCATGACGCTCGAGGAGCTCGCGAATGCCCGCGTGAATCTCGAGCAGGCGCGAGGGCAGGGGATCGCGAGCGCGCGTCCGGATCACGCCGCACTCCACCAGCACAGGCGTTGCGCCAGCACCACCGCGCACGACGCCATAGCCAGTCGCGGCAGTCCCTGGATCGATGCCGAGAATCAGCACGGCGTCTGCGCGCGGCGCGACGTCATCAGCTCAGGCGTCGAGGCCTTCGAGCTCGGCGTCGTCGATCTCGAAGTTGCCCCACACCTTCTGCACGTCATCGAGATCCTCGAGAGAGTCCACCAGCTTGAGGAGCGTGGCCACATCTTCGCCGGTCACGGAGACAGTGTTCTTCGGCACCATCGCGATCTCCGACTCGTCGGCCATGATCCCCCGGGCCTCGAGTGCCGACTTCACAGCGTGAAACGACGTCGTATCGGTGGTGACCACGTAGGTATCGTCCTCGCGGCGGAAATCCTCGGCACCCGCCTCCAGCGCCGCCTCGAGCGTGGCGTCCTCGTCGGGATGCCCCTCTACAGGAATGGAGAGCACGCCCTTTCGGTCGAACATGAACGCGACCGAGTTGGGCGTGCCGAGGTTGCCTCCACACCGGGACATCTTGTGGCGCACATCGGCCACCGTGCGCGTGGGATTGTCGGTGAGGGCGTCGATGATGAGCGCCACACCACCGGGACCGTACCCCTCGTACGTCACTTCCTGGTAGTCGATGCCGTCCATGTCGCCCGTGCCCTTCTTGACGGCTCGATCGATGTTGTCCTTCGGCATCGACTTCCCACGCGCGGAGTCGATCGCCAGGCGGAGACGCGCATTCGCCGCGGGATCGCCGCCGCCCAGCTTGGCGGCCATGGTGATCTCGCGAATGAGCTTCGTGAACAGGGCACCACGCTTGGCGTCAGCTGCCGCCTTGTAGTGCTTGATGTTCTTCCATTTACTGTGGCCGGCCATGGTCGGGTCGGTGTGAGGAATGGCGGAATATAATCCCGGGGCGCACTCACCTCTCGCGACGCGGCCAGGCTGGAACGCTACGGCGCCACGCGAATGCTCAACGCGCCGCGGAAGCCGGTGAGGCTCGCGGTTGTGGGATCATTCGTCGACGTGAGGGACGCCAGGCGTCCCACCGTGTAGCCTA
The DNA here is from genome assembly GCA_038233745.1 of Gemmatimonadales bacterium. GTDB lineage: Bacteria > Gemmatimonadota > Gemmatimonadetes > Gemmatimonadales > Gemmatimonadaceae > AG11. The sequence goes on along the minus strand of JBBSVF010000116.1, from coordinate 4,993 downwards.
CACTGGGATACGCGGCCAGCCCTGCGGTGCGCAGCCGCGTCCTCAGACCGAAGGTCGCGAGCATGCTGGATTGCGAACGGTCGGTGCTGGACGAGCCGCCGGACGTCGCCACGTTCTGCAGCCAGTGCCGCCCCTCGATGCTCGGCTCCACCACCGTCCCGAGTGCGTGCAGCGCAATACCCACGTACAGGTTGCCGATGTTCTCGCGCCCCGCAGGCTCCAGCGAGGCATAACGCCCCGGTGCGCGGAACACGTTGTACGCAGCCACGGTCAACTCATTCGCCCCGCGCGTCGAGGTGAACACACCTTGCGCGATCACGCGATCGCCGGTGTTGTAAACGGAATTGTCTGCGCGGTCATCGCCGAACGACGAGTAGGTGAGCCCCAGTGCCACACGCCCCGCCGCCACCGGACGGTCGACGCCGACGCGTGCGCGGTATTCACTGCCCGGCTGATAGCGCAGCCGCTGCCCACCAAGGTCGAATGGATCGTACGCCGACGAGCGACGCAGTGCGCCTCCGAATCCGATGTTCCAGTTGCCCACGGGCCTCGCCACTGCGATGCCCGCCGTGCTCGCGAAGCCCGTGCCCATGTTGGAGATGGGAAACGCCAGGAAGTCGTTGCCGATCCGCCCCGCAGCCGCCACCTGGTCACTCGTGACGGTGCTCTGTCCCGTGGGCAGGTTCACCCCGCCGGTGAGCACCACGAAGTCGCTGCCGAGGGTGAGATTGCCGCGCACCTGCGTATCGGTGAGTCCGGAGATCTCGCTGATCGCTCCCGGCGTGGTCACCTTCACACGGGCATAGGCACTGCCCAGATCCATCGTGAATCGCGATCCGAAGGGCACCGACACGAACACAGGGACGGCGAGCTCCGAGATGGTCTCGTTCACCGGTGTACCAAGCTGAAGGCGCACGAACTGCGGGGCGCTGCGCAGTTCGGAGTCGAAGATCGACTGCGCTCCGGCCGTGCCGGGCAGGGCGAGCGCGACGCTCGCCAGCAGGACTGCAATGTCATGTCTCATGGAACCTTGGGACGGACGATCACGATGCTCACTTTCGCAGCGCCTACGTTGTCGCTGCCGGTCGCCGCCGCAGCGGGATCCTTGGCGGGGGTGTTGCCTCCTGCGCCACCAGTGGCTCCAGTCGCCGCGCCCGCGGCTGAGGGATTCAAGTCGCCCGCCGCGGCCTTCGCCGTGCTGCCGAGCGTCGTGCCCCCGACACCGGCCGTGCCTGATGAGCCCTGCGTGGCGGCGTTCACTACGGTCCCTTCGCTGGTGCCGCGGAGGCTCACTTCCACTGTCGCTGCGCTCACCGTCGCGCCCGCACTTGCTGCACGCACTTCTTCGCCCTTCTGCTGCGCGGCGCCGAAGCCAGGATCCAGACGGACGGCCTCGTCAAAATACCGATTCGCATCGTCGTAGCGTCCGGCGTCCTCGGCCGTGAGACCACGGCTGTACGCGAGAAAGGCGGCCAGCGAGCGCGTGGGCCGCTGCTCGACTGCGTTCCGCTCCGCCACGGTGAGCGTCACGCCCAACTGGGAAAAGAGATCCAGCGCCATCTGCTTCTCCAGCGCGAAGATCTCGTCCAGCACATTGGTACCCTGCACCGACCCATCGACGCGCGCGGTCGGCACGTCGACCACCGCCGCATCCACCCGCAGTTGATTGCCGGCGGCCTGCAGCAGGGAACCCTGAACCACACGTCCCGCGCGCACCAGCCGCCCCGCGCGCACATTTGTGCTCGCGTCGGTGGCCCCGCTGCGCTGCAGCGTCATCTCGTCCAGCAGCGCCTGGATGCGCTCGCGCTCCACCAGCGTGAGCTGCGAAGACTGCGAGAGATCGGTGATGAGCAGATCGGTGAAACCGCGCTCGAGTGGCTTGAGTGAGCTGTCGCTGCCTGTGAATCGCATGGGAAGCACGGCTACCGTCCGCGGGGACGAGGCCGGCGTGCCCAGCTGCGACTCCTGCCGAAGCACCACCCGCGCATCGGCGACGATCTCCTTCCTGGCCAGCGCCGCCAATCGCGCCTGCAACTGCGAGCGCACCCGACTCGTGCGCCCGTACTGCAGGTACGAGCTGTACGCCAGCTTGGCAGTCGCCAGATCCTCTTGCTCCTCCGCGGTGAGGCCCAGATAGAGCTGCGTGATGCCATCGCGTGGGTCGAGGGCACTCGCCCGGTCCAGCGCCGCACGGGCATCGGGATATCGGCCCGCCTTGTAATAGGCAATGCCGAGCGACCGGTTGACCTGCGCCGACCGGGGGGCGCTGCGCTGTTCGCGCTCCAGACGCTCTACCGACGCCGCCGGCGTGAGATTCGCGGTCGCGCACGCCGTCGAGGCGAGCAGCGCGGCAAGACTGAAAGTCGTGAGTTTCATGTCGTCAGTATCTCCTAACGGTCCGGGTCCAGCATGTCCTCGAAGCGCATCCACGCCGCGTAGAAATACAGATCCACATATCCCGTGGATCCGTTGCGGTTCTTGCGCACGAGTAATTCGGTGGCGCCCTCGATGTCGCGTGCCGTGTCGTACATCGCCTCGCGGAACAGCGCGAGCACCACATCCGCGCGTTCCTTTACAGCCGACTCTGCGCCGAAGTCATCGATCACCGGGCGCATGTCGTCCCGAGCGGCGAGGCGCGGCAGCGCCGCGGTCAGCAGGACGGCAACGTCGCAGTCCAGTGCCAGCTGCTTCGTTCGCCGAACCACCGCAGCGCGCTCCTCCTCCGATCCGCGCGTGCCTGGCAGCAGTCCTTCGAGCCCATCGATGATCACCAGATCCACATCGTCGCGCTGTCCGATCTCAGAGGCGATGCCCGCCACGCCATCCGGGGGAACGCGCACCACCAGCGGCAGGACGTCGCGGATCCTGACCGCGGCTGCGCCAACCGCCGCGCGCGAGACATCGTTCAGCGTGCCGCGGCGCAACTCGTCAACGCGCACCCGGCCCTCGATGCACAGGGCGCGTTCCAGCACCCGCTCCGCCAGCATTTCTCCCGAGTAGAAGACCGTGCGGTATCCCAGTGCCGATCCGCGAAGGGCGGTGGCCAGGGCGAATGCGCTCTTGCCGCTGGATACGTCACCCCCGAGCACCACGAGGTCACCCCGGCGCATGCCGCCGCCCAGGAGTTTGTCGAGACTCGGGAATCCGCTGGGTACCGTGTCGGCGGTCGGCGCGCCATCCGCGACGGCGTCTACACGGCTGAGCAGCAGGGAAAGCGGGGAGATGTCGGCGCTGCGGGCCATCATGGAGTATACGGTCCCACAGGCAGGCTCAGCAAGCAGAATCGACGAGGCGTTCCAGGCGATCGGCCAGTGCTTCGAGCTCCCCATGCGCCGCTGGCTCCAGCGTCCCGTGCGCCAGGCCGGCCCTGGCGCGCAGTCGCGGGGCGGCGGAGGGAGTGCCGATCGCATCCAGGGCCCCGGTCACCGAGCTCCGGAATCCAGCCCCGAGCGCGAGTGCCCCCAGCCAGGCGCGTGCGGCTGCAGCACGGGCGTGGCCCGCCGCCGTCGCCTCGGGCGACGCCGACTGCCAGGTGACACTGTCGAGCACGCGCGCCGTCATGTAGCACGCCATCGCCACCTCCCGCGCGCCCCCCAGTGGCGCTCGGCCAATGCTCGTCGCGAGATGACGAAAGGGAAATCGCGGCGTGGAGAGCGCGAAGGGGGGCAGGGTCACGGGCACGCTGGAATCTGCCAGTGTTGCGCGCCCGCCGGAAGCCGCGGCCGATCGCGTTGCCGCTCCCCTCACGCCGGACTACCTTGAGCGGATGCCCGAACAGGCCCACGCCCACAGCACTCGCTGACGCGATGTATCGCCGGCTGCTGACGTACCTGCGCCCGCATTCCTGGCGCATGGTGGGCGCGATCGCGAGCAACATCACCGCCGCGGCGCTCGATGTGCTCTCCTTCACCCTGCTCGTTCCCTTCCTGAACGCGCTCTTCAAGGCGCAGCAGTACATCCCCACCACGAGCGCGCAGTGGATCTCCTCCCTGCAGGAACGGCTCGTGGGCACCTTCCTGGATCCGCACGATCCTTTCGGATCGGTGCAGGCGATGATCCTGGCGATCGTGATCATTGTCGCCGTCAAGAATGTGTTTGTCTGGCTGGGCGGGCAGTTCGGCGCCTCACTGCAGGAGAACGTCACGCGTGACCTCCGCGACAGCGTCTTCTCCCACCTGCAACGGCTGCCACTCGGCTACTTCCAGCGCACGAAGACCGGCCAGATCATCTCGCGCGTCCTGTCCGACACCGAGCAGACGAAAGCGCTCATCACCGAGCTGGTGACGAAGACGCTGCAGAACGTCGCACAGATCGTCGGGACCATCGTGGTGCTCCTGGCGTACTCCGTAAAGCTCACCTTCGTGGCACTGGTCATCGCCCCGCTGCTGACCCTCGCCCTGCAGCCGATCCTGCGACGGCTGCGCAAGGGGCATCGCCGCCTGCGGGGCGACTACGGCGAGATCACGAGCGTGTTGCAGGAAGTGGTGAGCGGTGTACGTCTGGTGAAGTCGTTCCGCGGCGAGCGCTACGAGGATTCGCGATTCATGGAGGCGAGCCACCGATATTCGTCGGGCATGGTGCGCATCACGCGCATCGCCTTCCTGTCGCAGCCGATGACGGAGATGATCGGCACCTCGGTAGCCGTGCTGATTCTCTGGATCGGCGCGCGCGAGGTGCTGCTGGGCCGAGGCACCATGGACGGCGCCACACTGATCACCTTCATGATCATGGTCATGCGGCTGCTTCCTCCGCTCAAGCAGCTCTCGCAGGCCCCCACCACCGCGCAACAGTCGTTCGCGTCGGCCGAGCGCCTGTTCGAGGTGCTGGACCAGCCCACGGAGGCGCAGGCCGACACCGGATCCCGCGTTGCCAGCGGGCTCGATCGGTCGCTGCGCTTCGATCGGGTTTCCTTCGCCTACGACGGCGAGCCGGTGCTGCGCGAGGTCTCATTCGAAGCCCTGCGCGGCCAGGTGATCGCACTCGTGGGCGCGAG
>JBBSVF010000115.1:0-9182 GCA_038233745.1 Gemmatimonadales bacterium | reverse complement strand
TGGCAGGATCTCCACCGGCCAGCACGCACTCCACCTCCAACCCTGCCGCTTCGAGCAGGTCCGCCCGCTCCTCGAGATACGCGCGGTCGCGCTTCATCTCGTCGCTCTCGCGCAGCACCAGTTGATGCTGGTTGCGCGCAGCCCAGCCATCGGCCACATGGATCAGCACGATAGACGCCTGGCAGAGGAGGGCGAGCTCGCGCACGTGCGAGACGACGGCCTCGTCGTAGTCGCTGTGCTCCAGTGGAACCAGGATGCGTGAATACATCAGACGAACCACTCGCGAACTGTCTGGAAGAGCAGCCAGAGGTTGAGCGTGGCGATCACACCCGCCACGGCGTACGCCGAGACCTTCAGCCAGGGAGCATTCACGAACTCACCCATCTTGATCCGGTCGGAGGTGAAGGCCACCAGGGGGAAGACGGCGAAGGAGAGCTGCAAGCTCAGCACCACCTGGCTGAAAATGAGCAACTGGGCGGTGCCCGACTCTCCTCCCAGGATAGCCATGATGACGGCGGGCACAATGGCGATGAGTCGCGTGATCAGGCGACGGAGCCAGGGACGGATCCTGATCTCCAGGAAGCCTTCCATCACGATCTGGCCGGCCAGCGTCCCGGTGAGTGTGGAGTTCTGCCCCGAGGCCAGCAGCGCCAGGGCGAACACCGTGCTCGCCCCCGCGCCGAGCAGTGGCGTAAGGAGCTTGTGCGCATCCTGGATTTCCGCCACCTCGTTATGCCCTGTGGTGTGGAAGCTCGCCGCGGCCACGATCAGGATCGCGGCATTGATGAACAGGGCCAGGGTGAGCGCGAGTGAGGAGTCGATGAAGGCAAAGCGAACGGCCTCCCGCTTGCCCTCGATGCTCTCGTCGTACCGGCGCGTCTGCACGATAGAGCTGTGCAGATACAAGTTGTGAGGCATCACGGTGGCTCCGAGGATGCCGATGGCGATGTACAGCATCCCCGGGTCGCGAATGATGCTCGCGGTGGGAATGAAGCCGCGCGCCACTGCCGCCATGTCCGGGCGCGAGAGCACGAGCTCGAAGGCGAAGGCCACTCCAACGGTGGCCAGGAGAACGATGACCAGGGCCTCCAGCACCCGCACTCCCCGATTCTGCAGGTACAGGAGCAGCAGGACGTCGAGCGAGGTGAGCACCACCCCCACCGGCAGCGAGAGCCCGAAGAGCAGATTCAGCGCGATCGCCGATCCGATCACCTCCGCGAGGTCGCATGCCGCAATGGCCAGCTCGCAGAGCAGCCAGAGCATGATGACTACCGGCCGGCTGTAGTGGTCGCGGCACGCCTGGGCGAGATCGCGCCCCGTGACGATGCCCAGCTTGGACGACAGCCCCTGCAGCAGGACGGCCATCAGGTTGGAAATGAGGACGACGCTGAGCAGGGTGTAGCCGTAGCGCGACCCGCCGGCCAGGTCGGTGGCCCAGTTGCCGGGATCCATGTAGCCGACGGCTACCAGATAGCCGGGGCCGGCGAACGCGAGCATCTTTCGCCAGGTGGACCGTCCGGTGATGGGGACGCTCCGGTACACCTCGGCCAGGCTGGGCGCCACGCGGGCCCGGCGCCAGCCGGGACCGTGGTGAGGGGGCACTGGGGGAACGTCAGGGTCCGTCTCCCGGGGCAGATCGGGACGCGGGGGCAGTTTGCTCAGGGAACTCATGCGCTATATATGGTCAACGAGTTTTATTTTTAGTCTCACCTAACTTTATAGTTGGACCGTGCTGGTCGCAAGACCCATCATTCCGGAGGAGACCATGCCCGCACCATTCCAGCGCCTCGCCCTGATGGCGCTATCATGAGCCTGCCGACCGACCGCCTCGAATCCCAACTCGCCTTCGCTCGCGAACTGGACCGCCTCAAGAGCGTTCTGCGCCGCACGTCGCTCATCGACCGATCGCGGCTGGAGAACACCGCCGAGCACAGTTGGCATCTCACGGCGATGGCGCTCGCGCTGGCGGAGTACATGCCCGAGGGTGCCGAGTTGTGCGCGGTGGTGGAGATGCTCGTGGTGCATGACATCGTCGAGATCGACGCCGGCGACACCTTCGCCTTTGATGCGCACGCGAATCTCGACAAGGGCGATCGCGAGACGCGTGCAGCGACGCGCCTGTTCGGGCTCCTTCCTCCCGACACAGGCTCGCGGCTCCGTGCCCGTTGGGAGGAGTTCGAGGCGGGACTCACGCCGTCGGCGCAGTTCGCCAATGCCCTCGACCGCCTGCAGGGACTGCTGGTGAATGACGCAGCCGGCGACGGTGGCACCTGGCGCCTGAACCACGTGTCGTCATCACAGGTGCTCGCGCGCATGGCACCGGTGGAGCGCGGCGCGCCCGCGCTCTGGCCCGTGGTCACGGCGGCGGTCGCGCGCGCGATCGCCGCGGGCCACATCACCTGATCAGCGCGACAGCTCCTCGTCCAGCGGTTCCACAGCCGGCGGAGTGCCCACGTATTCCAGAAACTGTCGCAGCGCACGCTCGGTGAGTCCCCACACGGTGTGCTCGCCGTGCACGAAGGCACTCACGCGCCGGTCTGCGTTCCCCGCACGAACCTCGCGCACCCCCCAGGCGCTCGCGTCGCCCAGAGCCGCCAGCGGCACCCAGAATGCCACGGCCACCTCGGGCGACGGCATCACCACCACGTCGCGACGCACGATGGCAACGAATGGCCGGATCATGATGGGAGGCAACGACATGATATAGGGTCGCAGGTCGTCGAGCTGACCTACCACGCGGCCGTCGCGCGCCACATCGATGCCGGTCTCCTCCAGGGTCTCGCGCACCGCTGTGGCGCGCAGGTCGGCGTCGTGAGGCTCGCGTCGCCCGCCGGGACAGGCGATCTGACCGCTCCACGGATCGCCCCGGACCTCCGCGCGCTTGATCAGCAACAACTCCGGCCCCTCGTGACCCTCGCGGATCACCAGGAGAATCGCCGCTTGCCGCACTTGCGTCTCCACCGCCGATTCACGCGGGGTTCGCACCGCGTGCGTCCTGAGGAACCCGGCCACCAATGCATGCGACGCGAGCACGTCGAGTTCCGCGTCTGGCGTCACGCGCCGAGCGTTGTGGTGAAGTGCTCCACGGTATGATCGCCGGCGATCTGCAACTCCGGCGACACCTCCGTCATCCCGTGCGAGACGCAGAAGCCATGTGTCGCACCGGCCACGCGCAGCAGACTCGCCTGCTCCCCCGCCAGCTCGGCCAGGATCTCACCCTCGGCGATCGGCACGGTCTCGTCGCTCTCGCCGTGGACAATCAGCCAGGGGCACACGAGCGACGCGGCGGCGCGCGCGATGTTGAGCCGGTCAGCGCGGTGACGCTCCGCTTCTTCCAGCACCTGCGTGCCGAGCTGGAACACCTGCCCGGTGCGCGAGTTGATCACCTCGTGACGTCCGCTCGCTCTCCACGCCGTCACCTCGGCCTCCGACCAGCGGTGAACGCGGGCGATGGAGGCCCACGTCACGAGCGAGGCAACACGCTCGTCGCGCGCCGCGTGGAGAATGGCGATGCCGCCGCCGCGCGAGTGGCCGAAGAGTCCGAAGCGGGGGCCAAGCCAGGCGCGCGCGTCGCACTCGCGCAGCACATGCTGCAGGTCGTAGAGTTCGCGGCCGTAGCTGTTGTCCTCGAAGGCCGCCGGATCGGTGACGGTCTCGCGGTCCTCGCCGATCCCGCTGCCGGTGAAGTTGAAGCCCACCACATTCATCCCGGCCGTGGCAAGGCGCTCGGCCAGCCAGGGAAAGAAGGCGAAGCGGTAGCACCCCTTGAAGCCGTGCACGAGCACCACCGTGGCGAGCGCATTCTCCACGAGAATGGCTTCGCCGCGAATGGTGCGGCCCGCGGAACCCGCCAGCTCGAACTCCTCGCGCCGATAGCTGCGCGCCGTCGCTTGGTTCCCGTCGCTCACCTGGCTCAATCCTCGATGTCTCCACCGGCCTCGGCCCACCCGCGAAAGCCGCCGGCCAGCGAGCATACCGATGTGTATCCCATCTGCTGCAGTGTGTCGGCGGCAAGCGCTGACCGATTGCCGCTGGCGCAGTAGATCACGACGTTTGCGTCGCGAGGAACGATTGCCTCCACCTTGGTTTCCAGATTCCCGCGTGAGATATGCGCCGCGCCGGGGATTCTTCCGAGGTTTGCTTCCGGTTGGTCGCGCACGTCGAGAAACGTTGCGCCGCCCGCATCATGAAGGGTGCGCGCTTCGGCTGCGTCGATCTGCCGCACGCGTGACTTCGAGTCGTTGATCATGTCGGTGCCGCTCTTCATGTCCACTCGTGTGAAGGGTTCGTCTGCGAATGCGAAGCCGAGTTCAATGCTCATGGACGTGCAGCGTGCATGCGTCCGCATCCAGCGTTGCCTGCGCGCCCAGGGGAATGGTCCACTGCTCATCGATGTGGCCCATCGGCGCACCCGTGATGGTGGGGACTCGAGCGATGTCGGCGAACTCCGAGAGAACGTCGCGGAGCGAGCGGGGGGAGGTATCGCCGCCCGGCACGATCTCGGTGAACTGGCCGAACATCAGCCCCGCGACGGATGAGAAGACGCCGGCCAATGCGAGCTGCTGCAGCATCCGGTCGATACGGTATGTCGGTTCGCCGACATCTTCCATCACGAGGATGGCACCCGAGTAATCCGGGGCGTACGGCGTGCCGCACAGTGCAGCGAGCAGGGCGAGATTGCCGCCCACCAGCCGTCCCTCTGTACGTCCCCCGCGCATGGACTCGGCTGCCGGCGCGTGGCCGCAAGGGTCCACCTGCTGCACCACGGCGCGCTCGAGCGAGCCACGCGAGAACTCCGTGAGCGTCTCCCGTGCGGTGGGGCCGTGGTAGGTGACGACGTCGGCCACGCGGCTGGCGGCGGCGTGCAGCGCGGTGATGTCGGAATATCCGAGCAGCACGCGAGGGCGCGTGGCGAGCAGGGAGAGATCGAGGGCGGGCAGCAATCGCATGGCGCCATAGCCGCCGCGGGCGCACCAGATGCCGTCGATGCTGTCATCGAGCAACGCGGCGTCCAGATCGCGAAGGCGCGCGGCGTCGTCGCCGGCGAGATAGCCGTGGCGAACACGGACATTCTCACCGAGCACCGGTTCCCAGCCGAAGCTCTCGGCATTGCGTACTGCCTGTTCCAGCTCCGAGTTTGCGCCGAGCGGGCCCGCGGGGGCGACAATGGCGACGCGGGCACCGGGGGCGAGAGCAGGAGGAAAGCGCATGGCGGGCAACGTAGAGAGCGTCAGTCGAGCCTGCAATGGCCTGAGAACTCATGCGGCGTTCGCATGCGTGGCAGGCTCTTCCACCCGGCGATGATGGCACTTCTTGTGCTTGCTGGTAGCCCGACGCTTCGATCTCCGGCAGATCTTCTGCGGCGCGAGTTCGAAGTTGACGACCACATGATTTTCGGAGGGTATCCACATGGCGGATCAGAAATCCCCGGGCTCCAAACCGAATCTGGATCGCGACCAATCGTCGAACAACACCGACGTGAAGTCTGATTCTTCGCGCATCGGCGAGCCGGTGAAAGATGGCAACTCGGCGATGAGTGCCAGATCGGGCCGCGCTCACACCTCAGGGGTGACCGGCGCGACAGGCAACCCGAGCACCGGCCCCGGCCTGAATGGCCCGGAGAACACCACAGCCGACAAGGACAGGGCCTCCAGCAACAGCCTCGCGCACGACGCGTGGGAGCACTCTGACGAAAAGAAGCAGTAGCAGGTTGGCGGCTGGGCGCTCATTCAGGAGCGTCCGGCATGCCCGGTGGGATTCAGGCGCGCGGGGCGCCACTAGATTACACGGGTGACGTCCTACCTCCCGTGGCTGCTGGCCGCGCCCTTCGCCATTGCGCCGATCGTGACGATCGTGCGCGCGCGAGCCTCGCGCTCGCTCGATGAATTCGAACCAGTTTCTGAGGGGCCATCGGTGTCGCTGGTGATACCAGCGCGCAACGAGGCGGCGAACATCCAGCGATGCGTCGCCTCGGCGATGACCGCGGCCTACGCGCCCCTCGAGATCATCGTGGTGGACGATCACAGCACCGACGACACTGCGGCCATCGCGATGCGGGCCGCCGCGGGCGACGCTCGCGTTCGTGTGTTGACGCCGGACGTTCTGCCGCCGGGCTGGATGGGCAAGCAGTGGGCGTGCGAGAGCGGTGCGCGCGCAGCCACCGGCGAGATTGTCGGGTTTCTGGACGCCGACACCTGGCAAACCACCGACCTCGTGCCGCGCATCGTGGCCGCGATGCAGGCGCGCGAGGCCGATCTGCTGACGGTGGCTGGTACGCAGGAGATGGGCAGCTTCTGGGAGACGCTGGTGCAGCCGCAGGTTTTCGCGGTGCTCCTCGCACGATTCGGCGGGACGGAGGTGGTGAACCGGGCGACGCGGGCCGAGCACAAGATCGCGAACGGGCAGTGCCTGTTCGTGAGGCGCGCCGTGTACGAGCGGCTGGGAACGCATGCCGCCGTGCGCGCGCGGGTGGCGGAAGATCTCGCGCTCGCGCAGCGCTTTCACGCCGAGGGTGCGCGCGCCATTCTGATTCTCGGCCTGCGTCAGCTCCACACGCGCATGTACACGTCATTGCGCGAACTCGTTCACGGGTGGGGCAAGAACCTCTTTGCCGGCGGTCGCGAGGCGATGCCATTCGGGGGAGTGGGGCGGACAATGTTTCCGCTGATGCTGTGCGTGCCGCCGCTGGTGGGGCTATTGCCCTTTCTTGCGCTGGTGCTCGGTCTGCTCGGGCTTGTGTCACCTGGCATCCTGCTGTGGGGCGAGCTGAGTTTTACGGCGAATCTCGTGTGGTGGATGCTCGTGTACCTATGGCTGCGGCGCTCGCCGCTGTATGCGCTGCTGCATCCACTGGGCGCGGCGGCTTTCCTGTACATCACGTTGCGCGCGATCTCGCGCGGTTCGCGGGTGGAGTGGAAGGGGCGCGAATACCAGAGCGCCTGACGCAGTAGACGCACGCGGGTGGTGATGGGTGCGTGTCTTCGGTGCGGGGATCGAGCATGATGGGGGGATGTTGCTCTCATGCTCACTCTTCGTTCTGCCGCAGCCCTGCTCGAGCGCCTGCCGCAGGCGCGCGGAAAGGCAGACCTCTGCGCTGCACTCGGGTTCCAGCCGCCGGTGGCGATCTCGCAGTCCACGGCGCGGCAACTGGGGCTCTCGGCCTTCAGCGGAATCCAGGTGGCGGTTGGCGCGGGTGCTCTCCGCGCGCTGTGTGTCGACGCCCCTGACGAACCATCGCTGCAGGCACTGGTGCTGCGCATCGGTGCCGCGCTCGAGCGCCGGACTGCGTCGGTGCGATGGATTCTTCTGGTCACCGCGGCGGCCGGTCGCGAGAGCTCGCTGAGCTGCTGGCACTCCGACGAGCGTCGGCGTCGTACGTCGTCACTGGTAGTTCGACATGACAGCGTGTCGTCTGCCGACGCAGAGATGCTCTGTGCGCTGTGCGCCGCGTCGGGCGGCGACGATCTCCTGGTGCACGAGCGGTGGATGGAGCTGCTGGGTCGCGACACGATCTCGCGTCGCTTCTTCAGGGAACTCGAGCAGCGTGTCGCTGATCTCGCCGCGTCGCTCACCGGTGTTCCGGCGGGCGATGCCGCCGAGCTGGCACTGCTCTGCACCTCGCGCCTGCTGTTTCTCAGCTTTCTCGAGTCGAAGCAATGGCTCAATCGCGATCGGGATTTCCTGGCGCGCCACTTCGATGAGTGCATGGCGAATGGCGGAGGATTTCACGGGCGTGTGCTGCTGCCGCTCTTCTTCGGGACACTGAACACTCCTCGCCGGCAGCGTTCGCCTCGCGCTCGCGAGTTCGGCGCTGTGCCATTCCTGAATGGCGGATTGTTCTCCCGCACACCCACCGAGCGCCTCTACCATCGCCACCGGTTCAGCGATTTCGCACTCGGACGGCTCTTCGGCGACCTCCTCGGCCGCTACCGATTCACGGCGCACGAGCAGGATGACGCGTGGACCGAGGCGGCCATCGATCCCGAGATGCTGGGGAAGGCATTCGAGAATCTCATGGCGGCCGGCGAGCGGCGGACGAGCGGGGCCTTTTACACTCCGCAGCGCCTCGTCGTGCATCTCGTGCACGCGGCACTCGGCCAGGCCCTGGTGGAGCGCGGTCTGGATGAAGCCATTGCCAGCCGAGCGCTCGAGGGCGTTGGGCTTGATGCCGAGGAGTGCGACCGGCTCGCGCGGGCGCTGATCGATTTCACCGTGCTCGACCCGGCGTGCGGATCTGGCGCCTTTCTCGTGCAGATGCTGGCTGAGCTCACGCGGCTCCACCGGGCGGCGGGGGACATGCGCGATGCGTCGGTGATCCGCCGAGGGGTGCTCTGTTCTGCCATTCATGGCGTGGACATCAATCCCATGGCCGTCTGGCTCTGCGAGCTCCGGCTCTGGCTGGCGGTGGTGATCGAGAATGACGAGCGCGACGTGACGGCCATTCCTCCGCTCCCGAATCTCGACTGCAATGTGCGTGTGGGCGACGCACTGGCTGGCGATGGATTCGAGACCGTCAGCACGGTGACGGGGCCTTCGCGCGCGGCCGCGCGGCTTCATGCGCGGTACGTGCGCGCCTCGGGCGCCCGGAAGCTCCCGCTGCTGCGTGCGCTGCAGCGCGAGGAGCGTGCTCGCGCCCTCGAACATCTCGAGCAGGAGCTTCGCCGCGTGACCGGCCGGCGCGCGGCGCTTGCCCGGGCACTTCGCACCGTGGATCTGTTCGGCGAGCGTGCGCGCCCGTCGGATGAGGATGTGACTGAGTTGGGCACGCTGCGCGAACAGGCGGGTGGACTGCGGCGCTCGCAGCGCGCACTGATGCGGGGTGGAGCGCTACCCTTCGCCTTTCCGTCTCACTTCGCCTCGGCGCACGCGGCGGGCGGCTTTGCTCTGGTGATCGGCAATCCGCCGTGGGTGCGGATTCACAACATCGCGGCAAGTGAACGGATCCGGCTGCGGGCACGGTACCGCGTGTACTCGCAGGCCGGCTGGAGCACAGGGGCCAGAGCCGCGAATGCCGGCGTCGGGTTCGCCGCTCAGGTGGATCTGTCGGCGCTCTTTCTCGAACGGTCTGCGACGCTGGCCAGCGAGCGCGGCGTGGTGGCGATGGTGGTGCCGGGCAAGCTCTGGCAGTCGCTCGCCGGTGGCGGCGTCCGTTCGATGTTCGGTGATGCACTGCATCTGCGACG
>JBBSVF010000114.1:0-9187 GCA_038233745.1 Gemmatimonadales bacterium | reverse complement strand
ATGAGAATACCGGTCACGACATACGAGGTGCTTATGCGTCATCCTCCGTAAAGGCGGCCATGGCCGCGGCGTTCAGGACGATGATGGCGACGCCAGCGAGGCAACACCGGCCGGCGAAGAGACCAGGCGCCCCAGCAGCCGCCGTCGTGGCCGCGGCCGAGGTCGCGGACGCGATCGCGCCGAGCGTCCAGCCGGCAGTGAGGAGACGGCCCAGGCGGATGGGGCCGAGGCAGCGCAGCCGGAGGCGGAACGTGAGGCCGCACCCGCGCGCACTCCTGCTCGTGCACCTGCGCCAGGATCTGCGCCCGAGCAGCCAGCGAGCCCCACGCTGCAGTCAGCACCGGGCGAGCAGATCGGTGCGAGTGGCGAGCGACTCACGCGCGACGAGGCCTTCGACCTCGTGCGGCGCGCGGTGGAAGCGCTTGCCGTCGGCGAGACCGCGGTTCGTGCGGGAGTCATTCGCGCCAAGTCGCGCGATCTGCTGGGACGCGACAGCGAGAGCCTCAGTGATCGCAACTTCCCCCGCATCCTGAAGGATGCACACGATCACGATGTGATCGATCTGCGCCGCCGCGGTGACGACTTCGAAGTCGCTCGCGTGTCGGATGCAGAGAGCGTGGCCGCACAGCTTGTGAAGGCCACCACCGCGAACGCACCGGCGCCCGCCCCCGCGGCGGCACCGGCACCGCGCGGGATGGGTCATCGCGGCGTGAGCGGCCCGCGCGGACGCGGCGGTCGGCCGGGTACCCCGCCCGCTGACTTGCTGAGCATCGGTGTCGTGGGACCATCGAGCAACAGCGGCTCCGTATCGCCGGTGGCGCCTGCGTCTCCGGCCCCGGAAACGACAACGCCATCCGCGGCGAAGGAATCGGTCGTCAGCAAGTCGCCAGCGCCCGCGGCGAAGAAGTCGGCGCGCAAGACCACGAGTGCAAAGAAATCCGGCAAGACGGCACCTGCCGCGAAGTCCGCACCGGCAAGCGCTCCACTCGCCACGAAGTCCACGGCGGCCAAGGCTCCTGCAGCGAAGGCATCTGCAGCCAAGGCACCCGCGGCAAAGTCAGGGCCGGCACGCAAGACGGCGAAGACCGCCGTCAGTCCCGCGCCAGCCAGCACCCCAGCAGCAAAACGGCCCCGAGCAAAATCGGCGACGAAGGCCTGATGACACGAGACGCCGCGCCCACCGCGCGGCGTTCTCGTGTGGGGACGCCGCTGCCGCACACCTTCTACGATCGGCCCACCGAACTGGTCGCGCGCGACCTGCTCGGCGCCGTGCTGGAATGCACGACCGGCGAGGGCGTCACCCGCGCACGGATCGTGGAAACGGAAGCCTACCTTGGCCCCCATGACGCCGCCTGCCATGCGGTGGCTGGTCTGACTGCGCGGACAAAGGATCTGTTCGGCCCACCGGGAATGTCGTACGTCTATTTCATTTACGGCATGTACTGGTGCTTCAATGCGGTCACGCGCGAACGAGGGCACGGTGCCGCCGTGCTCGTGCGCGCGGTGCATCCGTTGGACGGTCTTCCCCTGATGCGAACGCGACGGCCGCGTGCACATCGCGACCGCGATCTCACCAACGGCCCCGGCAAGCTCTGCCTCGCCATGGGAATTACCGGCGCACTCGGCGGACATTCACTCCGGCGTCCGCCACTTCGTATCCTCACCGGCTCACCCGTGCTCGATAGCGAAGTGGTGGTGACGCCTCGCATCGGGATCACGCGTGCCGCAGAATGGCCGCTGCGCTACCTTGTTGCCGGCGATCCATACCTCTCCGCTACACCACCCGCGTTCCCTCGCAGCGAGTACCGACCATGATCCGCCAACTGCTTCCCGCTATCCTCCTGATGGCCGGCGCGTGTGCCACCGTCGCACCGGCGCGCATGTCATCCATGAGTTCCATGTCCGCTCCCCAGGTCACGCCGCGTGCCGAGCGCCTCTATCGCGATGCGGTCGTCATCGATACGCACAACGACATGCCGTCGAAGATGCTCGACGAGCAGTACGATCCGGCCGTTCGTCACCCCGCCGGCTTTCGCGCTCTCGAGGGCAATACTGACCTGCCCCGACTCACCGAGTCCGGACTCACCGCCGTATTCCTCTCCGCCTGGGTAGACTCGCCGTACGCCGCCACGCCTGGCGCGTCGTTCGAGCGCGTCTCCCGCTACCTCTCGACGATTCACTCGTTTGTGGATCAGCACACCGACCGCCTCGTGTTCGCCACAACCGCTGCGCAAGTGCGGCAGGCGAAGGTGCAGGGCAAGGTTGCCATTCTCATCGGCGTCGAAGGCGGCCACGCCATCGAAGGAAGTCTGGACCGCCTCCGCGACCTGTACGCAGCGGGCACGCGGTACATGACCCTCACGTGGAACAATGGGAACACGTGGGCGGGCTCCTCAATTGCCGTCGACGGCTCGCGAACCGGCGGGCTCACGACTTTCGGTCGCGACGTGATCCACGAGATGAACCGGCTGGGCATGCTCGTGGACATCTCGCACGTCTCCGACAGCACCTTCTACGACGTCATCGCCACGACATCAGCGCCAGTCATCGCGTCGCACTCGAGCGCACGCGCAATCAACGATGTCCCGCGCAACCTCACGGACGACCAGTTGCGCGCGGTTGCCCGCAATGGTGGCGTGGTGAACGTGAACTTCTATTCGCGCTTCGTCGATTCGCGCTTTCGCCAGGCGATGGAGCGGGCCGAGCGCCTCCCCGCAGGTGCGGCCCGCGACTCTGCGGTTGCCGCCATTCCTCCCGCTCCGTTCGCGGTGCTCGTGGAGCACTTCGACCACATCGCAAGGGTCGCCGGCATCGACCATGTGGGAATCGGCAGCGACTTCGATGGAGTCAGCGCGCTCCCCGACGGCATGGAAGACGTCACACGCCTGCCCCGTATTGCCCAGGCCCTGCTCGATCGCGGGTACTCCGACGACGACGTACGGAAGGTGCTCGGTGGCAACATGCTCAGGGTGATGTCGCAGGTACTGGACGCGCACTGAGTTCGATCAGCCCCGAACACAGACGCGGCGGCCGGATCACCCGGTCGCCGCGCGTTCCTTCGACCCACGCATCTGCTAGCGTGCGCGATCGATGGAGGTGCCGACGTTGTAGCGGATCCCCGCTTCGAACGAGAAGTTGAAGGCCGCTCCCCCATTGGAGTTGTACAGGAAGAACCCGGTCTGATTGGGCGACGCCGTAGCCTGGCCGAATACCGAGAAGGGCGCGAGTCGCATCTGCATGCCGCCGATGAACACCGGCGAGAAGGACGTGCGCTTGGCCTGCAGGCTGTCGAGGGCGATTGCGTAACGCTGCGAGCTGCTGAAGCCGGTGGGGAACGAGGCGCCCGCAACCTGGCTGAGCGTCATGCCGACGCCACCATATGGATGATACCGATCGGTCTGCGCCGGAAATACGAAGCCGCCCAGTGTAAATCGGCGAAGATTCCGAAGCTCCACCGGGCGCACGAAGCTGCTGTCGACGTCGCGATCCTGGAACGCGCCGCTCGTCGAGAAGAAGGCCTGGTCGAAACTCAGGTACAGGCCGCCTCGCGTCCTCGTGATCAGCCACTCCCCGCCGAGCAGCGGGGCAGCGGTGTGATTCGATGAAGCGGATGAGAAGACCAGCCCTCCGGTCTTGGCGCCCCAGAACCACGCGTCCTTGAACTGTCTCCCTTCCTGCGCCGAGGCGCTGGGCGCACAGAGCGCCGCGAGGCTGAGGACAAGGGCCAGGGCACGAATCGGTCGCATACGCGTTGAACCTCGAAGAAATGAAAGTTCGGGGGCGCCGTCACCGACGGCATCACACCCAAGTCTGGGACGAAGTGCGTCGCGAAGCGTCACGACATCCGATGATGGAACGGGCACTGCATGGATCACCCGCATGCCGACGATTCTTCCCGGTTCTGCTCAATTCGAGACTGCCGTCTACGGAACAATCTTCGCCGAGCGGGCAAGGGTCGTTGCCCGCCTGCAGGTGGGCGACCAGCTCATTCTGGTCCCGGATGCGCCGGGAGTGGAGTCGCCCAGTGTATGGGTTCATGCGCCGGGGGGAGACGTCGTCGGGCATGTGTCGCCGGAGCTCAGCCGCTGGATGGTCCAGCGAATGCTCGACGGCGCGCGCTACGGCGCCGTCGTCTCCGGCGTGGCCACCGCCGATACCGAGAGCTGGAAACGTCTCACCATGACCGTCACACGAACGTGACGCGTATCACGTTCAGATGATATTCAGCGTCCGTCCCACGGTGGTGAAGGCCGCGATCGCTTCGTCGAGATCGGCGCGGGTATGCGCAGCGCTCACCTGGCACCGAATGCGGGCCTGACCCTGCGGTACCACCGGAAACCCGAAACCCGTCACGAAGACACCCGCGTCGAGCAGCATGTCACTCATGCGGATGGCCGCAGACGTTTCTCCAACGATGATCGGGATGATCGGCGTTTCCCCGGGCAGTGGTGAAAACCCCGCCTCGGTGATCTGCTCCCGAAAATAGCGCGCATTGTCGCGCAGCGTCTCCACGCGTGCGGGATTGGCTTCGATGAACACCACCGAGGCCTGCGCACTCGCCGCAACGGTTGGAGGAAGCGCATTCGAGAAGAGCTGTGGCCGCGACCGCTGCGTGAGATAGTCGCAGAGTGCCGCACTGCCTGCCACGAACCCACCGGCCGCTCCACCCAGCGCCTTCCCGAGCGTCGACGTGATGATGTCGATCTCGCCGAGCAGGCCGAAGTGTTCCGCCGTCCCCCGACCGGTGGCGCCGAGCACACCAGTCGCGTGCGAGTCATCCACGATGAGCACCGCGTCGTGATCGCGGCAGATCTGCACGAGATCCGGCAACGGTGCGATCGACCCTTCCATGGAGAACACCCCATCGCTCCACACCAGGCGACGCCGGGCGCCCCGCGCCCCCTCCATCTTCGCGCGCAGATCGTCGAGGTCGGCGTGACGATAGACCGCCGTCTGGCACTTCGTGATCGACTTGGCCAGCCGGATGGAGTCGATGATCGACGCGTGATTGAGCGCGTCGCTCACCACGAAGTCTCCTTCCTCCACCACCGTCGCTGTGAGCCCCTCATTGGCATTCCATGCCGACACATACGACATGGAGGCCTCGGTGCCGACGAAGCGTGCCAGCGCAGCCTCCAGGTCCCGATGAACGGTGAAGGTCCCGCAGATGAAGCGCACACTTCCCGTGCCGGCGCCGAAGCGCCGCAGACCTTCGATGCCGGCTTCCACCACCGCGGGCTCCGCCGACAACCCGAGATAGTTGTTCGACGAGAGGATCAGTACGCTGCCGCGTCCTTCCATCTCCACGCGCGCCCCCTGGGGCGACTCCAGGAAGTTGAGACGCTTGTAGACATGCTCGTCGCGAAGCTGCTGGAGACGCGCCTCGAGACCCGCCGTGAAACCGAGATTCAGGGACATGCCGGAGTGTGGCTGAAGGAAGGCGTGACTAGAGAACAACGGCCATACACTACTGGATTTCGAAGACCACCTTGCCGGCCGATCCGCTCTTGATCGCCGCAATGGCCTCGTCGTACTGCTCCAGCGGAAAGCGATGCGTGATCACGGGCGTGGGATCGAACTGCCCTGAGCGGAGGAACTGGGTCATCTGGATCCAGGTGTCGTACATCCGCCGGCCCACCACGCCATAGACCGTGATCCCCTTGAAGATGATCTCCGTCGCAAAGTCCACGTCGATCGGCTTCGAGGGAATCCCCAGCATCTGCACCCGCCCACCCACACGCACCATCGCGAACGCCTGGTGCACCGCGGCAGGCACGCCGGACATCTCGAGCACGACGTCCACCCCCAGCCCGTTCGTCGCCTCACGCACCGCGCGCTCCACGTCCTGCGGCTGCACGGCGTCATGCGCACCCATGGTATGAGCCAGGTCGAGTCGCGTGGTGTTCACGTCGCTGGCAATGATGCGCGAGGCACCTGCCGCCTTGCAGATCCCCACCGCGAAGATCCCGATCGGGCCGCATCCGGTCACCAGCACCGTCTTGCCCGGAAGCTCCGTGCCCACGAGCGCGGTGTGGAAGGCGTTGCCCATCGGATCATGGATACCGCCGATCTCGTAGCTCACCGCGTCGTCCAGGTGCCACACATTCGAGGCGGGCATCGCGATGTACTCGGCGAAGCAGCCATCGCGGTCCACGCCGATGATCCGCGTGTTGGGGCACACGTGGGCGTTGCCGGTGCGACACAGGTGGCACCGCCCGCACACGATATGCCCCTCGGCGGTCACGCGATCGCCGACCCGCACATCCTCCACCAGGGATCCCACCTGCACCACGTCACCGGAGAACTCGTGTCCTACGGTGAAAGGCACGCGGCACCTCCCCTGCGCCCACGCATCCCAGTCGTAGATGTGCACGTCGGTGCCGCACACTCCTGCGCGCCGCACCTTGATGAGCACCTGATCGTCGCGCACCTGCGGCTGCGGAACATCCTGCAGCTCGAATCCCGGACCTGCCGTTGCCTTCACCAGCGCTCTCACACGCGCCTCGCTCGATGACGTGGACCTGCCTCCTGATGCGCCGTGGCGCTCGATGAAAGCTTGCCGATCACCCGCGGCGATGGAAGTGCAGTCGCTGAAAAGTGTGAGCGACGTCACCGCACGCGCTCGCACAATTCCCAGGTGATGAGTCGCGCGATTCACTATTGCGTGTGATTTCGCGCATTCCTATATTCGCGCACGTTGTCGACAGTGATGCGTCATCGACCGATGAGCGCGTCGGGTGCACCCGGGGACACAGGGTATCGCGTGGGCAGCTCGCGCAGACAGTTCGTGAAGCAGACCGGTATTGCCGCCGCCGCCATGGCGACGCTGGCCGTCGTCCCCTCCGCCGCGCGTGCCGCGGTCCCCGTCGATGAGCACTTCGCGCTCGACGACCCCAACCTGAAGGAGCTCGCCGCCGTCGCGCTGGACGCCGCCCGCAGTGCTGGCGCGTCGTACGCCGACGTGCGATTCGCGCGCAACCGCACGCAGTCGCTGTTCACTCGCGAGCAGCGCGTGCAGGGGCTCGTGGACAACAGCACACAGGGGTTCGGCATTCGCGCCCTCGTGAATGGCGCATGGGGATTCGCCGCCAGTCGCGATGTCACTCGTGACGAGATCGCCCGCACCGCGCGTCAGGCCGCCGAGCAGGCACGGGCGAACAGCCTCACCCTGGTTCGCCCCGTACAGCTCGCGCCCGTCACGCCCACTCCCAGTGGTGCATGGCGCACACCGATCGAGATCGATCCGTTCACGGTTCCCGTCGAGGAGAAGGTCGCCACCCTCATGGCCGCGAACGCCGCAGCCACGAAGGGCGGCGCACGGTTCGTCACCTCCAGCATGTTCTTCCTCCGCGAAGAAAAGACCTTCGCGTCCACAGACGGCTCGTTCATCGTGCAGACGATCTATCGCACGCAGCCGTCGCTGACTGCTACCGCCGTGTCGACGGACATGACGGACTTCCAGACTCGGCAGTCCAACGAGGTCGCGCCCATGGGTCGCGGTTACGAGCACGTGCGCGACGCACGGCTCGTCGAGAATGCCGGCCGCTGGGCCGCCGAGGCTGTGCAGAAGATCAGCGCACGTCCCGTGGACGTGGGCCGCTACGACCTGGTGCTGGATCCCTCGCACCTGTGGCTCACCATCCACGAGTCCGTCGCGCACCCCACCGAACTGGATCGCGCGATGGGCTACGAGGCGAACTACGCCGGCACCTCCTTCGTCGCGCCTCCTGAAGCCGTGCTGGGGAAACTCAAGTTCGGCTCGCCGCTCATGAACATTCGCGGTGATCGCGATCAGGCGGGCTCGCTCTCTGCCGTGGGCTGGGACGACGAAGGCGTGCGGCCCGAACGCTTCGACATCATCAAGGACGGCATCTTCGTCGACTACCAGACCACCCGCGAACAGGCGCTCTGGCTGGCCGACTACTATAGAAAGACCGGACGTGCGCCGCGCTCGCATGGCTGCAGCTATGCGCAGACCTGGGCCGACGTCCAGTTCCAGCGCATGCCCAACGTCTCGCTCCTGCCGGGCAAGAAGGACATCGGCTGGAACGATCTCATCGCCGCCACCGATCGCGGAATCGCCATCGTCGGCAACGGCAGCTTCTCCATCGATCAGCAGCGCTACAATGCGCAGTTCGGCGGACAGCTCGCCTACGAGATCAAGGGCGGAAAGATCGTCGGCATGCTGAAGGATGTGGCCTACCAGATGCGCACCCCGGAATTCTGGGGATCGCTCGACATGCTTGGTGGCCAGAAGAGCTACGAACTCGGCGGCGCCTTCAACGATGCGAAAGGCCAGCCCAGCCAGGTGAACGCGGTGAGCCACGGCTGCGTCCCCTGCCGGTTCCGCAACGTGAACGTCATCAACACCGGACGGACCGCATGAGCGAACAACGCTCGCTCGCCGCTGCCGCCCGCTACCTCTCGCGCGACGAGGCCGAGGCCATCGCGCGGCGCGCACTCTCGTTCGTCACCGTCGCCACCGGTTGCCGCGTGAACGTGAACAGCGCCAGTCGCGGCAACACCCGATTCGCCGTGAATCAGGTCTCCACGGGCGGCGACAACTTCGATACCACCGTCACCGTCTCGGCAGATATCGGCCGTCGGTCCGGCTCCAGCACCACCAATCAGCTGGACGACGCCGGACTCCGCGCCGCGGTGCAGACGGCGGAGCGGCTGGCACGCCTGGCGCCGGAAGATCCCGAGTACCTTCCCGATCTCCCGCCGCAGCAGTACGAGGAGGGACGCGGATGGAGCGAGAGCACCGCATCGCTCGATCCTGCTGGTCGTGCGCGCGCCGTCCAGGCGATCACCGCGCCCGCGGTGAAAGGCGGACTCGTGTCCACCGGCTATCTCGACACGCGGGTCGGTGCGACTGCTGTCGCCAACATGAATGGATTGTTCGCGTACAATCGCGCAACAGCTGCAGCACTCACAACCACGGTGCGCACACCCGATGGCACGGGCTCGGGATGGGCAGGTGCAACGCACCACGACTGGTCGCGCATCGATCCAGCCGCGCTCGGCGCTCGCGCGGCGGAGAAGGCACGCGCGTCGCGAAACCCCGCCGCGGTTGAGCCGGGCCGATACACCGTCGTCTTCGAGCCCACCGCCGTCGGCAATCTGGTGCAGTTCATCGCGAATGCGCTCAACGCGCGCTCGGCTGATGAAGGTCGCTCCTTCTTCT
>JBBSVF010000113.1:0-9191 GCA_038233745.1 Gemmatimonadales bacterium | reverse complement strand
CCTCGTCGCCGCACCGTTGTTCGTGGCTGGCGCGCCCCTCGTCCCCGCGCTCATGGTACTCGCACCGGCGCGGCGTGTGTCGATCGGTCGATGGTGGATGCGCCGCGCGCCGCTCCGCCACGCGCTGCACAGGCTCACGTCGCCCGGTGTCGTGTTCCTGCTTCACATGGTCGCACTCTGGGTATGGCACTTTCCCCTCCCATACCAGGCGGCGCTGCGTGATCCCGTCACTCACGCGCTGGAGCACGTGTCGTTCTTCGGCACCGCGGTGCTGTTCTGGTGGACGGTGGCTCCGCCCACCGGCGTGCCGCGCGCGAGAGACGGCGCTGGCATCATGCTGGTCGGCGGGACCTTGATGCAGTCCGGTGTGCTCGGCGCGCTGCTCATGCTTGCCCGTACGCCATGGTATCCGGCGCACGGTGAGGGCGCCCGCGCCTGGGGCACGACGCTGCTGCAGGATCAGCAGCTCGCGGGGTTGATCATGTGGGTGCCGGCCAGCGCCGTGTATGTGGCCGCGTCGGCGTGGCTGTTCCTGCGATGGATGCATCGCGACGAGCGCCTCACTGCCGCCGCGGTGCCGCGTCTTGCTCCACGACTCGAGGAGGCTTCGTCCTGAGAGGTATTCACCGCCATCTCATCGGCGCGCTGGCGCTGACCGTGACAGGCGCCTGCGGTACTGCCGCCAGCCACTCCGCCGACCGCGTGGTGGAGGGGGGCGACGCAGAGCGCGGGCGTCGCGCGATCTCGGCGTACGGCTGCGGCTCGTGTCATGCCATTCCCGGCATCCGCGGCGCGAACGGCATGGTGGGGCCGCCGCTGGAGCACTGGGCCGAGCGGCGCATCATTGCCGGTGAGGTGCCGAACGATCCGGCCCGCCTCATCACCTGGATCACCGTTCCGCAATCCATCGAGCCGGGCACCGCGATGCCCAACATGGGCGTCACCGACGGGCAGGCGCGCGACATCGCGGCGTATCTCTACACGTTGCACTGAGCGCGGAGGGGCCGCCCGTCATCGCTGACCCCCGCGCGGGGCCTCGGCGAGCCTGCGCTCGACGCTCTCGAATGCGCGCCGTACCTGCGCGAGATCCTCGTTGGGCCCCTCGATGCTGAGCGTCGCCGTCTCCATCACGAGTGCAGCATGCTCACGCAGGATGTCGCGTCGGTCCTGATCGCTGGTCTCGCTGATGGCGGTGCCGAGGCAGCGCAGCAGGGCCGAGAGGACGTCGACATTGCCGCGGGCATTGCGACGGATCTCGTCGACCGCGTCCCAGACGAGGCTTCGGAAGGTGGGACCGGTGGCGATGAGCCGGAGTCGGCCGTCATGCATGCGATAGCGGTGCTCCACGCGCCGATTCGCGAGGCGAACGAGCACCGGCGTGAGGTGATGCACGCTGGTGATGGCGGTGGTGGTGTCGTTGATCCCCGGTGACATTGCGCGCAGGGCCATGTCGACCATCTGCCGGATGCCGAAGGCAAGATCCTGGTTGATGGTGCGGAATGGCGAGATGGTATAGAGCCCGCAGAGCCGGGCGCGTTCGTCTTCACCGAGAGGCGCGCTCATCGCAGCTGTGGCGAGCGGAGTGCCTTCCACCACGAAATCGCCAATGCCATGCTCCATCCGCACGATCGTATTACACGACGTGGCGAATGCGATCAAGCCGTCGGCGTCGACATCGGTGATGTAGCCGGACGCTGTCGCATTGCACGACTGCCACGATAGCGCGTCGAGCCCGGGGGGTTCGGTGGCTGGACCTTCCTCTCCCACGTCTTCCGGAAACAGGCGCTCGACGGCATCTACCGATTCCCCGCCCACGCGCGCAAGGATTCCGGAGGCCTGCAGGGAGCCTGCAATGTGATGGATGAAGTAGATCAGCACGCCGATCGCGACGAG
Organism: Gemmatimonadales bacterium; assembly: GCA_038233745.1. Taxonomy (GTDB): domain Bacteria; phylum Gemmatimonadota; class Gemmatimonadetes; order Gemmatimonadales; family Gemmatimonadaceae; genus AG11. Next base: position 7,298 of record JBBSVF010000113.1, on the reverse strand, counting down.
CGCGAGTACCATGGCGCCGAGGACGGCGAGCGAAGGAATGAAAATGAGGGCGTCACCCTCGCGGATGGTGCGTAACACCACGAGGCAGTAGACGAACACACCAGTGAGGGTTCCCAGTGCCAGTTGGCTGGGCCGATCGCGCATGAAATTGCGCAGGAGCCGCGGCGTGAACTGGCTGGACGCCTGCGTGACTGCGACGACGGTGATGGAGAAGGTCACTCCAGCCACCGTCATCATCGCACCGGCGATGGTCGCGAGCATGCTGCGCGAGCTGCCGGCATCGGCGCCGAAGAGGCGTGGGTACCGGATCAGCGCGTCACGGTCCACCAGTTCGGACAGGCCGATGAGGGCGACCGCGAGGCCAATGGCCCCTGCGATCATGACTGCGGGAACGAACCAGAGTCCGTCCGTGAGGGACTGCCAACGGGCGCGGAGCCGGCGAACGATGTGTTCGATCATGCGCGTCGGTATGGCAAGGAATGGGCGCAATCGGGCTCATGGTGCGGTCATGCCTTTCGCAGCGGTTGTCATCCTGAGCGAAGCGAAGGATCTGCAGGTGCAGTTGCAGGCCCTTCGCTGCGCTCAGGGCGACAGCACTGCAGGCCCTTCGCTGCGCTCAGGGCGACAGAGTGCGCTCAGGGCGACGGAGTGCGCTCAGGGCGACGTGGTGTCCTGCGCCGCCACACCGTACAGGGAGCGCGCCGCGACGCGGTCATTCGCGCTCAGGTCGCGCGCGCGCACCCACGTGGCCATGATGTCGGCGTCATCGGCACTGTGCTCCAGGCCGATCACATGCCCAACCTCGTGTATTGCGACCGCGCGCAGGGTGGGGAGATCCTGCCGGCGTCCGATGATGTTGCGCGTACTCAGCTCCACCGTGGCGCTCTCCAGCCAGCCCTCCGAATCCACCACGCGCGTGGTCTGACCCGCGCGGCGCTCGGGCAGGTCGCGGCGCCACACCACCCGCACGCGCGCGGACGCGGAGTCGGGTGTGAAGACGAAGTGCACGGGCACGCCGATGCTGGTCCATTCGTGAAAGGCATCTCGCGCGGCGTTGCGATTGGTGGTCCTCACGCCATGGGCATTGCCGGGATACTGGATCCAGACAGTGATGGGATCGCCGGCGTCCAGGGGAATGCGCTGCACCGGCGCCGGGGCGTCCGGCGCGCGACTGATGACCGCCCGCTTCGATCGCGCCTTGCGCACGGGCGCGCGGGCCACCGACGCGGCGCGCAGTTCCACGCGAAGCTCCGGCACCGACTCCACGGGCATCCAGTCATGGAGCGCCACTGCGCAGGCGATCCACATCGCGGCGCGGATGGCCGGACGTGTACCGCGCGAATGGTGAGGCGCGTCACGGCGGACGCCTGCGTCAGAGACGAGACTCGAGTCACCAGCCGTCGAACCGGGATTGTCATTCATGATGTGATCCGATCGACGATGCATGCGGCGTACCTTCATGAGAACCTCCACTGCCATGCCACGACTGCGAGATGGGTCCATGACCTGTGCACTTGCACACGGCTCGAACGTGCTGGGAGGGCGCGGCCCGCTCGCCCTGCATACTGATACACTCGAAGGGCGTCCAGAGGTCGCGACAATTCACATTGAATTTCCAGGACCCGCTGTGATCCGGCGCACCACCGCGGCCGTCGTCGTGAAACTGGATGACATTCCGCTGGGCATCGGTCCCGCAGACCTCCACGATGGGGCGGTGATCCATTTCGAGGACTGTCGCTTCGTCTTCGAGGACGACGATGCGCTCGCGCCGGCCTCCGCGGGAGGGAGTCTCGCGTCGCCCTCACCACGGGCGGCCGACACCGCGCGAGACGGCTATCCGCGCCTGTCAGTGCGCACGAACGGCGCCGCGTGCGTACTGGGCAACCGCCGCGTGGTGATCGGCCGCGAGGAGCAATCCGACCTCCTGCTGCGAGATCGCGGAGTCTCGCGTCGCCATGCCTCCGTGACGCCGGTTGACGGAGGCTTTCTCCTTCGCGACGAGAGCGCGAATGGGACATCGGTGAATGGCGTCGCCATTGCGGGGAGCTATCTGCTGGCCGATGGCGACGTGATCACCGTGGGCGACGTGGAGATCGACGTGGAGTTTCAGCCGCGCGCCGAGCGACCGATCGCCACGGGCGACACGACCGCGATGCTGGATCGGTCGGCGCTCCTGGAGAGCATTGGCGTTCGCGGGCGCGAGATCACCGCGAGCCTCGAGGTCATGCGCGGACCGTTCACCGGCGCGTCGTTCCAGCTCGACCGTCCGGTGTGCTCCATCGGACGTGGCGAGCGCAACGATGTGCGGCTCCCGGACGACAGTGTGAGCACCACCCACGCGTCGCTGCTGCGCAAGGGGCGCGGATGGGTGGCCGTGGATCTGCGCAGCGTGAACGGCACCTGGGTGAACGGCTCGCGCATCGCCGGCGAACGCGAAATCACCAGCGGCGCGCGCCTCCGCGTGGGCACGATCGAGATGCGATTCCGCGCGTACGACAATGGAATTGAAATGCCCGCTCGCCGAGAACGGGCGAGCGGGCTGATGCGGCTGCAACGGCTGCTGCGGCGGATGGTGCCGCGGCGCGACGATTAACGTCGTCGCGCCGGATTCAGCGGGCGGATCGAGATCGCGAAAGGCACTGCGCCCAGCGCGGCCACGAGACAGAGAAGCGCTGCCGTCAGCGTGAAGCCTGTGCTATCGGTGCTCGCGACGGTGGACAGTTGCACCGCGCGCTGCACCACGTCGGCGACTGGCTGCGCCGGCGGGGGCGTCGCTGGTGCGCGATACTTCGCGGCGGCGGCCTCGTACTGCTCCGGAAACACGGCCACATGATAGTGGGCCGGCGAGCGCTCACGCGTCACGTCGAGCACGCCGTCCTCTTCCATCGCCAGCAGCGTCTTCTCCAGCCACGCCCGCGCCTCGGCCGACCTCGGAATGCGGAAGTCGATCGCCATGCCCGCGGGATGCACGGAAAGCCGATGCGCATTGCGCGGCTGCAGATCCAGCGGGCGCATGAGCGAGGTGACGATCAGGGGCGCGCCAAGCTCGGCGCGGTACCGCGCGGATAGCTGAGTAACGAACTCCATCACCACCGGGCGCGCGTACGGAAACGACACGCGAGCCAGCTCCATGTCCGGTGTGCTGGCGAGCGGAACAAGGTTGCCGAGCTCGACCATGCGATTCACATCGTCCGGCGTGCGCAGAAACGAGAAGCCGTCCGCAACCGCGATCTCATGCTGATGAATCATGGACGCAGGCGAGCCCTTGAGCCCGGCGCCAAAGGCCGTCGCGGGCGCAACTGCAAGCGCGGCGATGGCAAAAATCCCTCTGAGCTGCGTTTTCATCATGCTGCCTCCTGCGGGTTACATACTTCCTACCCTACAGTGCGAAAAGTGATCCACCTCACGCATTCGGCCCCCAAGGATCAGCCCGATTAGTTTTCACGGGTGACCATAGACCAGAAGCTCCTCGATACCATACGCACACGCCGTACCTTCGCGATCATCAGCCATCCTGATGCCGGAAAGACGACGCTGACGGAAAAGCTGCTGCTCTATGGCGGCGCCATTCACCTGGCGGGCACGGTGAAGGCTCGCCGGCAGCAGCGGCACGCCACCTCCGACTGGATGCAGATGGAGCAGGAGCGCGGTATCTCCGTGACCTCCAGCGTGATGCAGTTCGCGTACGACGGCTATCAGGTGAATCTCCTGGATACGCCTGGTCACGAGGATTTTTCCGAAGACACCTACCGCGTGCTGATCGCCGCGGACAGCGCGGTGATGCTGCTGGACAACCGCAAGGGTGTGGAGGAGCGCACACGCCAGCTCTTCGCGGTGTGCAAGCGCCGCCGGATGCCGATCTTCACGGTGGTGAACAAGTGCGATCGCGTGGGCGAGGATCCGCTGAAGCTCTTGAGCGACGTGGAAGCCGACCTCGGGATCGACTGCCATCCTGTCACGTGGCCCATCCATAGCAACGGCGCATTCATCGGCGTGTACGATCGACGTCGCCGGCTGATCTACCGGTTCGAGCGCGGCGAGGATCACGGTGCCAGCGAGGCCGACGTGAAAGTCGCCTCACTGGATGACGCCTCGGTGCGCGACCTGCTCGGCGACAGTGCACATGACCAGCTCGTGCACGACATCGCGCTCCTCGACGAAGCGGGGCATCCCTTCGATCGCGACGCGATGCTCGCGGGTACCCTCTCCCCGGTGTTCTTCGCAAGCGCGCTCACGAACTTCGGCGTCGAGCCCTTCCTGCGCGAGTTCGTGGAGCTCGCGCCATCGCCCACGTCGCGCGAGTCCACGACGGGACTGGTAAACCCCGCCGATCCGGAGTTCAGTGGCTTCGTGTTCAAGATCCAGGCGAACATGGACCCGCGTCATCGCGATCGCATTGCCTTCGTGCGCGTGTGCTCGGGCCGCTTCGCCCCCGGGCTGGAAGTGACGCATGTGCGCACGGGCAAGCCGATGCGTCTCTCCAGCGCCCAGCAGTTTCTCGCCCGCGAACGCTCAGCCATTGACGAGGCGTTTCCGGGCGACGTAATCGGCGTGATGGACCGTGGAACCCTGCGCATCGGCGATACGCTGGCGGCGCGGAGCGACGTGGAGTTCTCGGGAATCCCGCGCTTCGCGCCGGAGCATTTCGCGCGCATCGTGGCCGCCGACCCGCTCAAGCGCAAGCAGCTCGACACGGGATTGCGTCAGCTCACCGAGGAAGGCGCAGCGCAGGTGTTCTACACATCAGGGACAGATACGTTGTCACCCACTCCCATCGTGGGCGCGGTGGGCCTGCTGCAGTTTGACGTGATGCTGCATCGGCTGGAGCACGAGTACGGCGCGCCGTGCAAGCTGGAGCGCATCTCGGCGCGCTATCCACGGTGGGTGGTAGGTCCGCAGGCGGAGATCGAGCGCATCTCGCGGGATCGTGGGCGGATGTTGCTGTACGATGCGAAGGGGCACCCACTCATTCTGTTCGAGGATGCGTGGGGGTTACGGTGGGCGCTGGAGCGGGAGGAAGGGATCACCTTCCATGAGGTGGCGCCGTGATGGTGTCGCCCTGATCGCCCCCTTGTCGCCCTGAGCGGAGCGAAGGGCCTGCAGGGGCAGTTGCAGGTCCTTCGCGGCGCTCAGGACGACAGGGTGGCGCTCAGGACGACAGTGTGGCGCTCCGGACGACAGAGTGGCGCTCAAGACGACCGTCAGTCCGCGTGCACCAGCGGCTGATCCACCACATGCTCGGCCACGAACCACGCCTGCAGTTCGTTCGTGCGGCACACGTCGCTGATGAGCAGGTCGTTCGTGCCCTCATCGCCGGCGTCGCTCGCCTTCCCGGCATAGTCGCGCGCGTTCTTCAGGATGTGCTCGTGCGCCTCGAGGATGCGGGAGATCTGCACCGGCACTTCCTCGCGGCCGCGCGGAGGACGCTCGATCTTCGTCATCTCGGCCACATCGGCGGCCATCGCGATGGCGAGACCACCGAGGAGCTGGATGCGCTCCGCGATTCCGTCCACGAGGTTCGCCTGTTCCTCGTAATGCTTGTCGAACAGGAGGTGCAGCGAGTAAAAGGTATGACCCGCCACCTGCCAGTGATGCTTCTTGTACAGGTCACGAAGCGACATCGTATCGGCGAGCATCTGGTTCAGCATGCGGACGCTGGAGAGACACACCTTCTCGCTCAGGCCGAGCGGAATGCGCGCGATGGTGTCGAAGGCCTGGATCTCGCGGCCGCGCTGGCCCAGGAGGGGCGTGGAGCCCTTGCTGCTGCGCGCCTTGCCGCTGTCGCGAGTGGCCTTGGTGGATTTCCTGGAGGAACGTGCCATGATCGGATCTATTGGGTGTGAGGAGACGATGCAGCAGTCACAATCGCAGATTGCGCGCCGGAGGCGTCACCACAACCCGGCTGCGTGAGCACGGCCGCGATCTAGAACGACGGACTCACCGAAACGATCCACCGGCCATTCTCCGCTGGCATTACCGAGGCCATCAGCAACATGCGATCGAAGCGGTTGTCCGGATGCGCGTGGCTGTACGACACCACCTTGTACGCCGAGAAGATGCCCATGAACGCACCGGAGGCGATGTCGCTGGCCCAGTGCTGGTTCAGGTCGATGCGTGCGAGTCCCGGAATGAGCGCGGCGCCGTAGAGCAGCGGTGCCACGATCCGCGTCGCCCCGGGATGGCGATAGTGAGACTCCATCGCGAGCACAGTGGCTACCGCCATGCTCGACGACATGTGGATTGACGGGAAGGCGCGGTTGTCGAAGCTGCGAAAGCCACCGAACGCCTTGAAGTCGTACTGATCGCTGTCGTGGGTGACGTATGGACGCGAGCGCCCGAGCGGTCCGCGAATGAGCTGGCTGGCCACGCTCGCGAGCACCACCGATTCCGTGGAGTGCAGCGCGATATCGGCGATCGTGCGGTTCTTCGTCAGGCGTCCCACGCCGTAGACGATGATTCCCGCCGCCGTGAGCGTCGTCTCGTTCACCTTGCTCGCGCGCGAGGAGAATGTGCGCAGCGAGTCGGTGCCGTGTCGCGCCTGCGACCAGCGAGCGATGCGCGGGTCGAAGTGCGAAAGCCCGATCGATCCCGCGAGCGCGAGCCCGGCCGGGAGCAGGTCGTGTCGCGTGAAGAACGTCTTGTTGCGAGCCGAGTCGGCCTGCGCGGCGAGTGGCGCGGCGCAGAGCGAGGCAGCACAGAGGGTAAGGACGGCGCGACGCACGCGGATGGCTCCAGGGAGTATGGACATTCCGGCGTGCAATGCACCCCCTGTGCCCATGGCGGGCCCAGCGCAGTCAAGCTTTCCCGTGCTTCATCACAAATCTGCGAAATGTACCAGTTCTGAGATCGGTGGCACCGACCCTGCGAGTGGAAGAAGCACTCACTGACCAAGCGAACTCGGCCATGGCCGATGTCGTGAACCAGGAGGCTCATGATGGCCTATCGAAAGTTTACGGACGCACGGGGACAGTCCTGGCAGGCATGGGATGTCGTCCCACATAGCACGGAGCGACGCACGATCGGGCGGCGCCATACACAGCAGACCACGCGTCATCCGGAACGGCGCGCGCTGGTGGATCGACGCGTCTCCAGCGGCACGCGCACGCTGTGTAACGACGGCATGGGCGACGGGTGGCTCTGCTTCGAGTGCGAGGACGAGAAGCGCCGCCTCGCGCCGATCCCGCAGGACTGGGAAGGCTGCGCGCCCGAGCGTCTGGAGCAGTACTGCGCCATTGCTCCGCGCGCTCAGCGTGCCACGGGCCAGCATCGGCGCGCGAGGTAGCGTAGAGCTCACCCGT
>JBBSVF010000112.1:0-9196 GCA_038233745.1 Gemmatimonadales bacterium | reverse complement strand
GTTGGCATGCGCGCTGATCGTGATGGGTGCGAGTTGAACCGCGTCGCCCGAGTACGTACCGAGCATCTTGCGGATCTCCATCTCGATCTTCTCTTCCTCACCACTGATGAAGGGCACCACGTTGCCGAGGATATCGAGCGAGGGCACGCCGGGATAGCCTGCACCGGAGACCGCCTGCATTGTGGACACGAAGAGGCGTCGCACGCCAAAAGCCTCGTGCAGCGGCGCGAGCGCCATCACCGCCATGATCGACGAGCAGTTCGCATTGGTGACGATCCCGCCGCTCCATCCTCGCACGGCACGTTGGCGATTCAGCAATCCCAGGTGGGACGCATTCACCTCGGGCAGCACCAGCGGCACGTCGTCGTCCATGCGAAAGTTGCGGGCATTGCTGACCACGGTGCGGCCGGCCTCGGCGAACTGGCGCTCCACGTCGCCTGCCATGGATGCGTCCAGGGCCGAGAAGACGATAGGGGCGGCGACCGACGCCGGATCACAGGCAACCACCTGCATGTCCCCGATGCCGACGGGTAGGGGATGATCGCCGCGCCACCGGGTGGCCTCGCGATATGGCTTGCCGGTCGAACGATCGGAGGCCGCCAGTTGCGCGATCCGAAACCAGGGATGCTCGTGGAGCAGCCGCACGAAGGTCTGCCCGACGGCACCAGTCGCACCGAGAATTGCGACGGGAATCCGTTCGCTGGGTGCGGTAATCGTCACGCCAGCACCGCCCGCACGATGCGTTCGTATGCGTCGACGGCGCTCCGCAGCTCCTCGACGTCGATGTACTCCTCGGTGGTGTGGGCCACGTGGATGGACCCCGGACCGTACAGGAGCGGTGTCCCCCAGCGACTCAGCAGCGGAATGTCGGAGGTGTACGCCATGGGCGCGACGTCGAACCCGTCGATCACGTGGAAGTGCTGCGCGGGAATGAATGAGCCCCATTCCAACTCGGCGACGCCCGCCGCCCAGGACTCGACTGCCTCACGCAGCGGCGCGACGTCACTCACGATGCGGAACATGAGTTCCACTTCGCACATGGCCGGGATGATGTTGGCCTCAGTGCCTCCATGAATCGTCCCGATGTTCACCGTTGTGGGGCCGAGCACGTCGTCGGCGGGCAGCGGCAGGGACTTCACGCGAGGCAAGAGCGCCAGCATGGGCTCGATGGCCGATTCGCCGAGCTCCGCGTAGGCGGAATGCGCCGCGCGGCCTCGTGTGCGCACCATCACCCGCTGCGAACCCTTGGCACCGGAGGCAAGACGGCTTTCCGTGGGCTCGCCATTCACGAGGAACCGGCTCGTGGCGGGCAGGTGATTCGCGGCTCGCGCACCGTCCGAGCCCTTTTCTTCACCGACCACGAACAGCAGGTCCACCCGATGCTCACCTGACTCGGCCAGTCGCTCCGCTGCACAGAGCATGGCGGCGGCGATCCCCTTGGCGTCGCACGCGCCGCGGCCGTAGAGCCTGTTTCCTTCCAGGCGCGGCGGGATGTATGGCGGCACCGTGTCGAGGTGCGTGGAGAGCGTGGCGCCTCCTCCGTCGCGTGAGGCCCACACATTGGCCCGGCCTCGGGTGACTTCCTGAGTGGTGACATTCCACCCGCGGGCAATCAGCCAGCGCGCAACGAAATCAACGGCGGCGGCTTCGGAGCCGGTGGACGACTGAATGGCCAGCAACTCGGCTGCAAGGGCGACGACATCGGTCATTCGGGAAAAGCTAGTTGCCCGGGACGACGATGTGAACGAGGGCTCACAGCTCGCCCGCGAGCACCTGCCGCCGAAGCTCAGAGAGTCCGGAGGGCAGCGCTCGCTCGAGATCGGTGCTCGCATCCTCGATCGCGTTCAGCAGCGCGCGCTTCAGGCGACGCCCGCCTTCGTCGGCCGGGAGGGACCGTAGTGTACCTGCGACGGCCTCCATATCGGCGACGTAGCGCGCGAACGTCGGCGCCTCGGCGGCCGGACGCGCGCGGACCGAAGTAGCCTCGCTCACCGAGGACATCGTGCCGAGCGTGGTGGGCTGCACGCCGAGTGCCGAGGCCAGGCGAACGCGCATGCCGTTCGTGAGGTCGGACTTGCCGGTCATCACGCGCCAGAGCTGCTGGCGCGAGGTACTGGCGTAACGCGCCAGATGCTGCTTCGAGACGCCGCGCTCGATGCGCAGGATTTCGAGCTGCTTTCCGAGCGGCGTCAGTCCTACCAGCTCCTCGCCGTGCGGTGAGGAGATCCCGGAATCACTCGACAGACGTTCAGACATGGCAGGGAGCGGGTGCATGAGCGGGGAAGCGACACCGCAGCGCTACATTTGTAGCACGCCGCCGCCATCGACTCAACTTATGTCGCGTTGCCGTGCTGCGCTATCGTCGATTGCCACCGTGCCGCCCGTCTGCCTGTCCGGATGCTGCGAGGAAGGTCGGGCCCATTGGCGCCCCGAGTGACGAGGGCGTCGATTCTGTGATTGCACGACCGCTCAATCGTCATCCAGCAGACTTGCGTGCCCCCGGCCGAACCTCAACGCAACTGCGTACATGCTCCAGCTGGCGCTCCAGATCGTCATTCTCGTCGGAATCGTCATTCTCGTCGCCCTGCTCGCGCGGCGTCAGGACGGGAGCCGTGCCCTGACGTCCCACACCCTGCCGGAATCAGGCGAGCTGGGAACGCTTCGCGGCACGACGGAAGCGATGCGCCAGCATCAGCTGACGGAGGAGGCGCCGCGCCGCGCCGATGCCGCGCGAGTAGGTTCGGTGACGCAGTTCCAGTTCGAGGCCGAGCTGCGAGTGTTCGAGGAGCTCTGGGCAAATCTCGTGGACGTCCAGGCGTCAGCCGAGAGTCTGCGCCCTGGCGGCGAGCCCGTCCAGCTTCGGGACGAGTCCATCCGCGAGGCGCGCGACCGCAAGCGGCTGGCAGACTTTGCGGTGGTGTTCAATGGGTTCACCCGTCTCGTGCAGCAGCGGCGCCCGTTCTTTCCGCCGACGGTGTATCACGAACTGCAACAGCTCATGCAACTTGCGCACGGCGAAGCAATCGAGCTGGCGCACATGCGCGAACACCAGAATCCAGACTACTGGTACGCTGCTCGCGAAAATGCAGAAGCGCTCAGCGGGCAGGTGGATCGGATCTGTGAGGTGCTCCGGGATCGGATGCGGCTCACGGGTTCAGCCTGAGATGGCGCGCCCCTGGCGAAACTGGTAGACGCGAGGGCCTTAAAAGCCCTTTCCCGCAAGGGAGTGTCGGTTCGAGACCGGCGGGGCGCATGCGGACCAACGAAGGGGGCGCCGGAGATCCGGCGCCCCCTTCGTCCTGCCTCCAGAGCGGGAAACGGGACTCGAACCCGCGACCCCAACCTTGGCAAGGTTGTGCTCTACCAACTGAGCTATTCCCGCAACGCGGGGAATATAGGAGTCGCCTCCGTCGCAGGGTAGACCTGCCGCGCGCGTCAGCCCGTGACGCCGAGCACGTGAACGGACTGCCACGCTGTGCAGGCCAGGAGTCCGGAGAGCGCCGCATCCCCAGCGTTGCCCACGGCGAGTCCATCCGCATCGATCTGCTCGGCGGCAAGCCCTCCGAACAGGGGCGCGCGCCGCAACCACTGGAGCGCGGCATCGGCGTCCGGACCGAGGAGCGCGCCGATCTCCTGGACCAGCAGACTGCGCGTGGAGCCGATGCCCTTGACGGTGCGCCGATAGGTGGAGTCGCTACGATCCAGCATCTCGAAGAGTGGCAGCCAGGCCAGACTGGCTGCGGGGAGATCCTCTGACGTTCGCTGACCCTTGAGATCCGCGGCGGCGGCGTACGTGGCCTTGACGTCGGCCGACATGCGCAGGTGACGATTGATCGCGGCGCGCACGACCGCGGGATCCTCCACCTCGCGCGCTGTCTGTTCATCCAACGTGCGCCGCAGCACGTCGAGTGCCTGCGCCGCCGCGGCGTTCGCGTGCGTCGTGAAGCCAAAGGGCGCGGGAAGTCCGTCGGGGGTAACGTCCGTACTGTAGAGGGCGATGCGTGCGTCGCGCCGATCCAGCAGATCGTCGTGCGCCGAGTAGAGCGCTTCGGCAACCACCGGATCCTCCACGATGCTGCCGTCGTTCGTGTCGCGGATATAGCGATCGATCGCGATGGGATACGCGACGACGCCCTCGAGCGCGAAGCCGGGCTCGAACATGGTACCATCCAGATAGTGCACGCCCTGCCCTGGCGCATACGCATGCAGCTCGCACATGCGCAGAAGGAGCTCACGAGCCAGACCCGTGTCGGCGAGCTGGACGGCGGGCAGGATTCCCATGAGCGCGTCCCAGTCCCGGATCGTCACGCCCGCGGCATGCCACGGTACGCGAGTACGCACGAGGTAGTAGTGGGCGTCGTCGATGGCGCGGCCGACACCGTAGAAGAAGGCGAAGACCAGGTTCCGGTTGATCAGCCGATCCACCGCCTCCACGCCAGTGGACTGCTCCAGCGCCTGCAAGGCGTCTCGCGTACCGGCCAGCATCGCCCGCCACCCACGCCGTGCCATCACGCCGGCGGTGGCCTGCGCGCCGTCGCGCTCCGGACCGGCGCCGATGTAGAGCGCCAGGTGGGCGCTGGCGCCGGCGTCCACGTCCAGTGCGCCCCCAAGACTGAACTTCGTTCCGTCGATGCGCCTGTGAACGCCACCGGGAGCCTCGCACTGCAGGGCGATCGCCGCCAACCCCGGTTGGGCGGTGCCTTCGAGCAGCACGCCGGCCTCACCAACATCGGTCACTCGGGAGGTATCGCCGACCTCACGCGCCGAGCGGACGCGGATCTGGCGATGCCCGAGCACACCGTCGAAACGCACCCGCACATCGACCGCGGTTTCGCTCCGATTCTCCACAGAAATCAGATAGCACGCGCCGGCGATATCGAGGTCGCGGCCATACGGGGCGAAGATCGTTCCCCGGATCACCAGATCACGCACGGTGCACGTAAAGGAGGGAATCCACGCGTGCGCCCGCTCCCAGATCATGGTGCCCTCGTCGAGGGCGATCTCCTGTCCTCCCACCTGAACCACGGGACGGAGCAACGCGGGTCCGTCGGCGCTCGCGAAACGGGCATCGCCCGCGAATTCCACGGCCGAGCGTGCCCCGCGATGCAGGAGACCCAGCAGGTGGAGTGCGCCATCCGCCGGATGGATGCACGGCATCGCGATCCAGTGGTTGCCAGTGACCTGCCAGGGAACGGTGGGGGGGGAGAGTGGCGTCACGGATCGTTCACAGGAAGTTGATGGAGCTGTGTCCCAATGATAACCTTCCGCGCCATGTCTCTGCTCGCCGCCACCGTTCTCGGCCCGTCCGCCCGCTCGTGGCTGCTCGCGTGCGTCTGCGGCGTCGCCGTGGCGACGTCTGCCTCCGGCCAGACATCCCTGAGTCACGTGGAAGATGCGGCCCCGCTGCCACGCGGCATGCTGCGTCTGCGCGCGATCAATGCGTGGACACGGTTCGACGAACGCTTTACGGCCAACGGACGGCGCTCGCTCGGAGACGAACTGAGCACCGACGCACTCGGCACTGCCCAACTCCCGCTGCTGGCGCCGATCGACACCGGATTGCAGACCCTCTCCGGCGGTAGCGGACTCCACCTGTCCCTGGGGCGGTTGGTCACAGGCAGTGGTGTACGCATCGTCACCACTCCCATCGCACTCGAATACGGCGTCACGCGGCGACTCAGTGTTGGCGTGCTCGTGCCAGTCGTGCAGACGCGACGCACGATCCAGGTGGCCGTGAATGCCGATTCGTCCGGCAACGTCGCGCTCCTGCCTGCTGCGTCACGCGCATCGGCCGCACAGATGAACCTGGCCGTGTACTCGGCGTTGCGAAACGCCGCGGACAGCCTGGGGCGTCTACTCGCCAACTGTCCCTCCTCGCCAACCGCCATGAACTGTGCGGGGGTGAATGCGAATGCCGCCGACGCTGCCGCTGTGCGCGCGCTCTCGCTCGCGTATGCCGCCGCGCTGCAGCGCGCGGTGGGCACGGATGCGACGGGAGCAGTGATCGCCCCCCGAACGGGGACCGCGCTGGCGCTGGCGATCGAGGAGCAGCGCCTGGCGATCACCGCGCGCATCCGGCAGTACCTCGGGGCAACCGCGGGTCCCGCGACGGGAATCTTCACCACCACACGTAACTTCTCGTACATCGACCTGAACGGGCGCAGCGGCGCAGGCGGTCTGCTGGCGAGCACGCTCGGCGGCGGGCTCGACTCGCTGGCGACGACGGAGCGCTACGCGCTGGGCGACGTGGCCATCGGCGCCCGGTATCTCGTGATGGATCGTTTCGAGGAGCGCGAAGTGCCTGTGGCTGCGCTGCGCTGGCGGCTGATGGCCGGTGGCGCCCTTCGATTCGCCACGAGCCGGCCTGACTCGTCACGGAACATCATCGATATCGGGACTGGCGATGGGGCGGGCTTCGACCTCTCGTCCACGCTGGATGTGGCGCGCGGGCATGCAATCGCCACCGTGGGCGCACGCTACAGCCAGTCGCTCGCGCGCACGATCGCTGCTCCGACACTCGGCGATCCGGAATCGATCTTTCCCTATCCGGAGTTCGGCGTCGCGCAGCGCACCTCCGGCTCGGTGTTGGGACTGGATGTCACGCCGCGCGTGCTGCTGAGCGAGTGGCTCTCGCTCAACCTGCTCTATGGGGTCGAACGCGTGGGCGGAACTCGCTATGTGCGGGCGACTGATACGATCACCGAAGCCGCGCTGACGTCGCAGCGCGCGGGACTCGGCGTTCGCTTCTCAACAGTGGACGCGTACCTGCGCGGCGCGGCGCGCTATCCTGTTGACGTGACATTCAATCACCTGGCAACGCTCACGGGCAGTCCCGGCCTGCCCGCGCTGTCCCGCGACCAGATCCAGGTGCGCCTCTACTACCGGCTGATCGGACGTTAAGCGCCGCGCGCCGCGCGCCGTGGCGCGCGGCCGCCGCGTGATGGGGACGCCTCGACGGTGGCCGCCGTGTCCAGCAACTCCTGCGCATGCGCGCGGCTCACGTCGCTGTCCGCATCGCCTCCGAGCATGCGCGCGACCTCACGCACCCGTGCCTCGCCCTCCACCTGGCAGACGTCGGCAGTCGTGATGCCTCCACGCGCCCCCTTGCTCACCACGATATGCCGGTGCGCACGCGCGGCAATCTGCGCCAGATGCGTAATGGCAAAGACCTGGTGTTCCGCAGCCACACGCCGCATGGTCTCCCCTACCTGCAACCCCACGCGGCCACCAATGCCCGCGTCCACCTCGTCGAAGATCAGCGTGGGGACATCATCGAGCCGCGCGAGAATGGTGGTGAGCGCCAGCATCACCCGCGAGAGCTCTCCACCGGAAGCAATCCTCGAGAGCGGCCGCGCCTCGTGCCCTGCGTTGAAGGCGACGAGAAGCTCCACGCTCTCCGCTCCTTCCGCGCTGACCTCCCGCACCGGCTGCAGGGCCAGGAACACATGCCCATCGCTCATGCCGAGTTCAGGAAGGACGCGATCGACGGCATCCGAGAGCTGCTTCGCGGCTCGCGTGCGTTTAACGGTAAGCACGGCCGCGATCTGATCGAGCAGCGCACGCGCCTCGCACTCCCGCGCTTCCAGTTGCCGGAGGTCCAGTGCGCCGGAATCCACGAGATCCAGCTCCGCGCGCGCGTCGCGTCCCGTCGCGATCACCTCGCTCACGGAAGGCCCATACTTCTTCGTCAGCCGGAAGAGCAGATCGCGCCGGGCACGCACTTCGCCCAGCCGCGAAGGATCGAGCTCCACCGCTGAGCCGTAGGCGGAGAGTTCGCGGCCCAGTGCCTCGAGATTGTAGTACGCGGCATCGTAGAGCTCCTGCACCCGCTCCATGGACGGATCGTGTCGTTGCATGCTCGAGAGCAGCCGTTCGATGCCTGACAGTCGAGTGAGCAGCGCGTCGTCATCGGATTCGATCGCCCCCGAGAGGGCGCTGCTCAGCTCGCGCAGCTCCTCCGCATTCTCCAGGCGTCGGGCATCGTCCTCCAGCCGCACATCCTCACCATCCACGAGACGGGCGCCCTCGATCTCCTCCGCAACGTGACGCAGATAGTCGGCGCGTCGTTCCGCATCGGACCGTCGCCGCGCGAGGTCGGTTATCTCGGCGCGAATGCGCGCGAGTGCGAGATGCGCGCCCCCCACGGCCTGCACGTCGCCCGACGCACCCGCGAACGCATCCAGGATGCGGCGCTGGGAGTCCGCGTCGAGCAGTGACTGTGCCTCGTGCTGCCCGTGCACCGTGACCAGGCGGCGCCCCACGTCTGCCAGCACTCCGGCCGTAACCGTCGTTCCGTTGATCCAGGCGCGGGCGCGACCCGCCGCGACAATCTCCCGCTTCAGCACGATCTGGGGCTCATCCGCGTCGATGCCGCGCTCATCGAGGGCAGCATGGATGTCGGCGCGATCACCGATCTCGAACACGCCTTCCACCGTGGCGCGGTCCGCACCGGTGCGAATGACATCCGCGCTCGTGCGGTCGCCGAGCAACAGCCCGAGCGCGCCCACGATGATCGATTTGCCGGCACCAGTCTCGCCGGAGAGCACGTTGAAGCCACGCCCGAGGGGCAACGTGAGCGACTCGATGATGGCGAAGTTTCTGATGCGCAGCTCGATCAGCATCGCGTGGGTTCGTCCCGCTCCGGCAATCCGCCCCAGTGCAGCTTCTGCCGCATGGTGGCGAAGAAGCTGGTCTCAGGAAATCTCACGATCGGTACCGGGCGTGCAGACCGGCGGACAATCACCTGCTGCCCAGCCATGAAGATGGCGCCCACCTGTCCGTCGACCGTGACCAGAAGTTGATCGGGACCATCTTCCACACGCAGCGCGACCTCCGCGGTGGGCGGCAGCACCAGGGGACGCAGCGCCAAGGTGTGCGGACTCACCGGGGTGACGGTGATGGTCTCGAGCGTGGGATACACCACGGGGCCGCCAGCGCTGAGGTTGTACGCCGTGGATCCCGTGGGCGTGGAGATCACCACGCCGTCCGCCGAGTAGTTCGCAACGGTTTCGCCATTCGCCTGCACTGTGACGGTCACGATGCGTGCGACGCCACCCTTGTGCAGCACCACATCGTTGAGCGCGCGCCACCGCGCCGTCTGTTCGCCGGACGCCGCCAGCAGCACTGCGTCCAGCGTCATCCGCGATTCGACGACGTAGTCGCCAGCGGCAAAGCGCCGGAGTGCCGCCTCAAACCC
>JBBSVF010000111.1:0-9321 GCA_038233745.1 Gemmatimonadales bacterium | reverse complement strand
CGCTCACTCCTCGGGACGCCGCACATGGCGCCCCGCGTTCCGCGTGCGGGCGGCGCTGGCATCGGCGCCTCATGACGACCATTCAGGGCCTGCGCGGCCTGGCCGTGACCGAACCGTTCGCCCTTCTGCGGGTACTGTAGGCATCCATGGAACACTCCCGACGACTCCCGGTGCTTGCGCTGCTGCTGGCTGTGGCAGCGTGCCATCCAGAGTTCAAGCTCACCAATTATCCTACGAACGAGGCGCTCTTCCGCGTCGCGTCGGAGGAACTCGCGGCGCACCGGTACGACAACGCGATCGCCGCCTTCGAGAAGCTCACCACCGATCTACCGGCGCGTGATACGCTGCTGCCGCGCTCGCACTGGTATCTGGCGCAGGCGCACGCGGCGCGCGACGAATGGGTGCTGGCCGCAACCAGCTATTCGCGGCTCGTCGAGAGTTTCCCTGACGACACGCTCTCCGATAATGCGGCGCTCGAAGCCTCGCGCGCCTACGCACGACTCTGGCGGAAGCCGGCGCTCGACGCCACCTACGGCGAAACGGCAGTCGCGACCTATACCACGCTCTTCGGGCTCTATCCGGAATCGCCCCTCATTCCGCAGGCGAAGCAGGAGTTCGCCGTCCTCGAGGAAAAGTTCGCGCAGAAGAACTACCTCTCCGGGATGTACTACTTCCGGCGCAAGGCGTGGGATTCCGGCATCATCTATTTCAAGGATGTGCTGGCGAAGTACCCGGCGACTCCCACGGCTCGCCTGGCGCAGTTGCGGCTGGTGGACTCGTACAAGGCGATCAGCTACCGAGAGGATGCCGCCGAAGCCTGCGCTGCGCTGCGGGCGAATTACCCGGCGGATGACGAGTCTCGCGATGCCTGCGAGGGGATTGCCTCGCCCGCACCATCCACGCCCGCTGACAGCGCCTCCGCACCGCCTCCAGCCACCGGACCGCCTTCGGCACCGCCCGCCATCCCGCCTGGCCGCTGAGGCATGCGCCTCGGACTGTATGGCGGAAGCTTCGATCCCCCGCATCTGGGGCATCTGCTTCCGATCATCGACGCGGCAGAGACGCTTGCACTCGATGCCGTCCAGTTCGTGACGGCCGCGCAGCAGCCGTTCAAGGTGGGGCAGGCCGAGGCAACCGCCGAGCATCGCGTCGCGATGACGGAGCGCCTCGTGGCGGGCTTCCCGCCCTTCTCCGCCAGCCGGGCAGAGATCGATCGGACCGGGTTATCTTACACGGTTGACACCCTGGCAGCGCTGGCCGCCGCGCACCCGCGCGACGAACTGGTGCTTCTGCTTGGTGCCGACGCGTTTACCCTGTTCGACCAGTGGCGGGAGCCGGACCGGATCCGGCAGATGGCAACCATCGCAGTCCTGGCGCGTGGCGACACTCCGGTCGCCGGCGGTTCAGTGACCGGCGTGCTGGTGTTGCAGTCGCGGCGCGTGGACATCTCGTCCACGGAGCTGCGCGTCCGGGTGGCCGACGGGCGAACCATTCGCGGATTCACCCCGGACGCGGTTGCCGACTATATCGTCGCGCACGGGTTGTATCGGTAAGAGGTCAGCATGTTCAATCGGGTTCTTTCGGCATTCATCGGCACCCGCCACGAGCGGGACCGCAAGCGCATCCAGCCCATCGTGGATGCCATTCACGAGCAGGAAACGCGGCTGTCGTCGATTTCGGACGACGAACTGCGGTCGCAGACGACGCGCTTTCGCGCCCTGCTGGCCGAGCGCACCGGAGCGCTGGAAACGCGCGCGCGGGAGCTGCGCGACGAGAAACGAACCGCTGCGGACGCCGAGGCGCGCGAGCGTCTGGACACGGAGCTCACCGGCGCGGACGGCACTCGTGGGGTGGAAGCGGACATCCGGCGTGTGACCGCGGAGACGCTGGACGAAATTCTTCCCGAAGCCTTCGCCACGGTGCGCGAGGCATGCCGCCGGCTTGTGGGCACAATGGTGGACGTCACTGGCCGTTCGACCGAATGGAACATGGTGCCCTACGACGTCCAGCTCATGGGCGGCATCCAGCTCCACCTTGGCAAGATCGCGGAAATGGCCACTGGCGAGGGAAAGACGCTCGTCGCCACGATGCCCCTCTACCTCAACGCGCTGCCCGGCAAAGGCGCGCACCTGGTGACGGTCAACTCGTACCTCGCCCGCCGCGACTCGCAGTGGATGGGCCACCTGTACACCTGGCTCGGCCTCACCGTCGGCTGCCTCGACGACACCGAGGCGGGCTCGCTCGAACGGCACGCTGCCTACCGTGCGGACATCACCTACGGCACGAACAACGAATTCGGCTTCGACTACCTGCGCGACAACATGGTCATCTCGCTCGACCAGCGCGTGCAGCGGACCCACGTGTTTGCCATGGTGGACGAGGTGGACTCCGTACTCATCGACGAAGCGCGCACGCCGCTCATCATCTCGGGACCGGTGGGCAACGAAGGCGACGTGCAGTATTTCGAGCACAACGCCAGCGTCGCGCGACTCGTCCGCCGGCAGATGGAGATGGTGAACGTGCTCGTGGCCGACGCGGAGCGGCTCCTCACGGACAAGCGGACCGATGATGCCGCCATCAAGCTGTATCAGGCGCAGCTGGGGCATCCGAAGAATCGTCGCTTCCAGAAGATGCTGAACGAGCACGGCAACAAGATGCTCGTGCAGAAGATGGAGCTGGAGCACATCGCCGATCGCAAGCTGGCCCCGGCGAAGCAGTCGTACCGGGACATCGAGGAGGATCTGCTCTTCGTGCTGGACGAGAAGGGACAGCAGGTCCATCTCACGGATGCCGGCGTCGACTTCCTCTCCCCCGCGGATCACGACGCGTTCATTCTGCCGGACCTCAGCGAAGCCGTCCACCGCCTCGACCATGCGCACGAGATGAGTGGAGAGGAGAAAGTGACGGCACGCCGCGACCTCGAAATCCATTACGCGCAGACGAGCGAGCGACTGAACATCGTGCATCAACTGTTGCGTGCGCATTCGCTCTACGAGCGCGACGTCAATTACGTCGTGCAGGATGGCGAGGTGCTCATCGTCGACGAGTTCACCGGGCGCACCATGCCCGGCCGGCGCTGGAGCGAAGGACTGCACCAGGCGGTGGAGGCCAAGGAAGGCGTCCGCGTAAAGGGTGAGACGCAGACGATGGCCACCATCACCATCCAGAACTACTTCCGGATGTACGAGAAGCTCGCCGGCATGACCGGCACGGCGGAAACGGAAGAGACGGAGTTCTTCGAGATCTACAAGCTCGAGGTGGCAGTGATCCCCACGAACCGGCCGATCATCCGCGATGACCGTCATGATCTGGTCTACAAGACGCGTCGCGAGAAGTACAACGCAATCGTGGACGAGACGCGCCGGCTGCACGAGCTGGGCTATCCGGTGCTCATCGGCACCACGAGTGTCGACGCCTCCGAGACGCTCTCAAAGCTGATGCAGCGCGGCGGGCTCCCGCACAACGTCCTCAACGCCAAGTACCACCAGCGTGAAGCCGAGATTGTCGCGAATGCGGGACAGGAGGGCGCCGTGACGATCGCGACGAACATGGCCGGTCGCGGAACGGACATCAAATTGATCGGCGACATCCTCGCCTCGAAACCGTCGGTGGTGAAGGACGCCGACAATCGCGACGTGAATGTCGACGAGATCGGGGGACTGCACATCATCGGGTCCGAGCGGCACGAGTCGCGACGCATCGATCGGCAGCTTCGCGGACGCGCTGGACGACAGGGAGATCCGGGGGCGAGCCAGTTCTTCCTCTCGCTCGAAGATGACCTCATGCGCCTGTTCGGCAGTGACCGCATCGCAAAGCTGATGGATCGCATGGGCGCACAGGAGGGCGAGGTGCTCACACACTCCCTGATCACGCGGTCAATCGAGCAGGCACAGAAGCGCGTGGAGCTGCAGAACTTCCAGAGCCGCAAGCGGCTGCTGGAGTACGACGATGTGATGAATCAGCAGCGCGAGGTGATCTATTCACTCCGGGCCTTTGCGCTCGAAGGCGGCGAGGAACTGAAGGGCGAATCGCTGAAGATGATCGAGAAGGCGATTGGCCGTCGCGTGGAGACGACGCTCGCCGAATTTGACGGGCCAGAGGAGTGGGATCTCGATTTGCTGCGCCAGGAACTGCTGGTGCACTACCTGCTGCAGGTGCCCGTACTGGAGCAGCAGGACGAACGCCCCACGATTCTCGGCGACCTGCAGATGGACGCGGTCGCCGCGGGCCGAACCGCCTTCGCGGCGAAGCTTGCGAGCCTGGACCACGTGCAGGACCAGGAGGGAGGCTACGGCGATCGCCTGCTGCGCTACGTCATGCTGAACGTGCTGGACGAGAAGTGGAAGGATCATCTCTACGATCTCGACCAGCTTCGCAACTCGATCCACTATCGCTCATGGGGCCAGAAGGACCCACTGATCGAGTACAAGCAGGAGGCCTACTCGATGTTCGTCGACCTGATGAACGACATGGCCGAGACCTTCGCCGACCGCTTCCTCAAGGTGCAGCTCGTGGTGGAGGATGCGCCCCCGCAGGATCCCTACGGGCAGTCGGCACCAGAGGAGCCGCAGGTGGCCACTCGGCGATACAACGCGATGGGAGTACTCGAGGACATCGTACCGGACGCGGCCACCGGAGCTTCCGAGGTCATGGATGTCGGACCCGCGGAGACGCCATCCGAGGACCGTACCGCGGCGCGCCGAGATCCGGTGATCGTCGGCGCAGGACGCGCCCGCTCCGTGAACGACATGGGACGGCAGAGTCCCGCAGGGTCCGGGGACTGGTCGAATGTGGGGCGCAATGATCCCTGTCCCTGCGGATCCGGGAAGAAGTTCAAGAAGTGCCACGGCGCCAATATGTAAGTCTCCCGGGTGACTCGCCCTGGACGCGAGTCACCCGGGATCGTTCGTCGGTTCGTGGTGATTCGTTGCGAGTGGGAGCATTCCGGTGATGACGCCGGGATGCACGGTGCGAGGATGTGTACGGGCCGCTCGATCCTGCCCGAATACCAACTCCCCACGAGGACTCCATGGCCACTCCGCTCGCGCTCTCCCCTGTCATTCGCCCCGCCGCCCCCTCGATTCGTGAGCTTCCTCGCTCCGAACGACCGCGAGAGCGCCTCGTGTCGCTGGGCGCAAATGCGCTCAGTTCCGCCGAGCTGCTTGCCCTGATGATCGGAGCAGGGAGCGTGTCGGGTTCGGCGCTCCAGGTGGGCCAGGCGCTCCTGGCTGGCTCCGGGGGCTCCCTCCGCCGGCTCGCCATGCAGCCGGTGGCTGCCCTCACCACCGTGGCGGGGGTCGGGATGGCCCGTGCCGTGACTGTGCACGCGGCCCTGGAACTCGGCCGACGGTGCGCGACCGAGGTGCGCGATGACGGTGCACCCGTGCGGTCGCCGCGCGACGTCGTGAGGCACTTCGCTCCTCGGCTGGAGGATCTGCCGGTGGAGGAGTTTCATGTGGCCGTGCTCGATGCGCAGCACCGTCTGGAGCGCGACGTCACGGTAACGCGCGGAATTCTGACGTCGTCCCTCGTGCATCCGCGCGAGGTTTTTCGGGAGGCGATTGCAGAGCGGGCCGCGGCGGTGATCCTGGTCCATAATCACCCGAGCGGCGACCCGACGCCCAGCGCGGACGACCGCGTGGTGACCGAGCAGCTGGTTGCGGCAGGGAAAGTGCTCGATATTCCAGTACACGATCACATCATCATCGGCCGCGGCCGATACACGAGCTTTGCAGAGGCTGGACTGTTGTGACCACGGGCGCAATGCGGGAGATCATTCCAGGGTGGACCTCGGACGAGGTGGTCAATGACCGCCTGGACGAAGAGATCCTCGCGCGCGCCTACCGGTTCAGCGAGGAGGCGCATCGCGGGCAGACCCGCAATTCCGGCGAGCCGTATGTCACCCACTGCGTGGAAGTCGCGAAGATTCTCGGCGGCCTGCAGCTCGATACCACCACCGTGGCGAGTGGACTCATCCACGATGTGGTGGAGGACACGCATCGGACAGTGGCCGACGTGGAGGCCGAATTCGGGAAGGAGATCGCGGCGATCGTCGATGGGCTCACGAAAATCGCCAAGCTGCCGAACAGCGGGTCCAAGCAGGATCGCCAGGTGGAGAGCTATCGCAAGCTGCTGCTGAGCATTGCGAAGGACGCACGCGTGATCATCGTGAAGCTCGCGGACCGGCTGCACAACATGCGCACGCTGGACTTTCTCCCGGATGAGAAACGGCGGCGCATCGCGCAGGAGACGCGGGATCTGTATGCGCCCCTCGCGCACCGCTTCGGCATGGCGCGGATGCGGTGGGAGCTCGAGGATCTGGCGTTCAAGCATCTCGAACCCGACGACTACAAGGCACTCGCGAAGAAGGTGGCGCAGAAGCGCGGAGAACGAGAGGCGCTCGTCACCGCGCTGCGGGAGCCGCTGGAGCGTGAGCTCGAACGCGCCGGCATTGTGGACGTGGAGGTGACTGGGCGGCCCAAGCACCTGTGGTCGATCTACAAGAAGATGAAGCAGCGCGACAAGCCGTACGAGGAGATCTTCGACCTGCTCGCCATCCGCGTGCTCGTCAACTCGGTGCCGGACTGCTACCACGCGCTCGGCGTGATCCACGATGGCTACACCCCCGTGCAGGAGCGCATCAAGGACTACATCGCGCAGCCCAAGTCCAACGGATACCAATCGCTCCATACGACGGTCTTCGGACCCGGCAAGCAGCTCTACGAGATCCAGATTCGCACCAAGGGCATGCACCGCACTGCCGACTTCGGCATCGCGGCGCACTGGCTGTACAAGGAGGACGCGAAGAGCAGCGACGAGCTGGACAAGCACCTCTCGTGGTTCCGACAGATCCTGGAGTTGCAGCTCGACGCCAACAGTCCGGACGAGTTCCTGGAGTTCCTCAAGCTGGATCTCTACGCCGACGAGATCTTCGCCTTCTCGCCGAAGGGCGACGTCCATCAGCTTCCCAAAGGTGCCACCCCGATCGACTTCGCCTTCGCGGTGCACTCCGAAGTGGGGCTACACTGCGCGGGTGCCAAGATCAACGGTCGCATCGCGCCGCTCTCGCGCCCCATCCGCAATTCGGAGACGGTCGAGATCATCACGTCGCCCACCGCTCGCCCCAGCCGCGACTGGCTGGCACATGTGCGCACTGGGCGCGCTCGACACAAGATCCGTCAATGGCTGCGACACGAGGAGCACTCGTCGTCGGTGAAGCTGGGGCAGGATATTCTCGAGCGCGAACTGAAGCGGCGTCGTCTGTCGCGTCCCGACGATGCCTCCCTCCTCGCCGCAGCGAAGGCGCTCTTTCTCGGAGGCGCCACGCACCTCTATGCATCCATCGGCCAGGGCGACGTGAATGTCGGCCAGGCGCTCAAGCACCTCTTCCCGAACGTCGAGGAGAGCGAGCCCGCGAAGCCGACGTTCGTCGAGCGGCTCGTCGATCGCGTGCGCGGCACGCGCGGGGTACGCATCCAGGGCGTGGACGGGCTGATGGTGCGCTACGCGCAGTGCTGCCAGCCCGTGCCCGGCGATCCGGTCACCGGCTATGTCACGCGGGGCCGCGGCGTCAGCATCCATCGCGCCGACTGCCCGAATCTCCTCTTCCTGGCGCACGAGCCCGAGCGCCGCCTCGAGATCGACTGGCAGGAGGCGGAGGGTGAGCGGTTCGTCGTCCGGCTCGTGATGGAGGGGCTGGACCGGCGCGGACTCTACGCCGACGTCGCGGCCGCGGTGAGCGACGCCGGAACGAACATTCGCAGCATGGAGCTCCGAAGCGTGGACGGGCGTGCCACAGGCGCGCTCCTCGTGGAAGTGGAGAACCTCGCCCATCTGCAGAAGATCATGAAGGCGGCTCGCCGCGTGAAGGGCATCAGCGAAGTGGCGCGCCGCGAACGCATCCCAGCGGAAGGCCACGCGCAGTAGCGCGGGCGGGCTCCCGAACAGGAGCCGAAATCGCTAACTTTCCCTGATGCCACGCGCCGAATTCCTGCTGCAGGCCCCCTTCCAGCCCGCCGGCGACCAGCCGAGAGCGATCGCTGAGCTCATGCAGGGGCTGGATCGCAACGACCGCTTCCAGACCCTCCTCGGGGTCACGGGCTCCGGGAAGACGATGACGATGGCCAACGTCATTGCGCAGTACGGCAAACCCACGCTCGTGCTCTCGCACAACAAGACGCTGGCCGCGCAGCTCTACGGAGAGATCAAGAGCTTCTTTCCGCAGAACGCCGTCGAGTACTTCATCTCGTACTACGACTACTACCAGCCGGAAGCGTACGTGCCGTCCTCGGACACGTATATCGAGAAGGACGCATCGATCAACGAGGACATCGATCGGCTGCGCCTCCGCGCCACCTCCTCGCTCATGGAGCGCAGCGACGTCATCATCGTCGCCACCGTCTCGGCCATCTACGGCCTGGGTGATCCGGTGTCGTACCGCGAGCAGATGGTGACGATCACGCAGGGACAGCGCGTGAACCGGGATGATATCCTGCGCTCGCTCGTGAAGATCCAGTACAACCGGAATGACGTGGCGTTCGAGCGCGGTACCTTCCGTGTCCGGGGTGACACGGTCGAGATCTTCCCGGCGTACGAGGAGCAGGGCGTCCGTGTGGAACTGTGGGGCGACGAGGTGGAACGGATCAGCAAGGTGAATGTGATGACCGGCGAGACCATCGCCACGCTCGAGCGTGCGGCGATCTACCCGGCGAAACACTTCGTCACGCAGCGGCCGACGCTCGAACGCGCTGTCAAGCTGATCCGCGAAGAGCTGAATGGCCGTCTCACCGAAATGCGCACGTCGGGGCGCCTCCTGGAGGCACAGCGCCTGGAGAGCCGCACGAACTTCGACATCGAGATGATGCTGGAGATCGGCACCTGCGCCGGCATCGAGAACTACTCACGCCATCTCTCGGGGCGGGAGGGGGGCGAGCGTCCGGCCTGTCTGTTCGACTACTTCCCCGAGGACTTCCTCGTCGTGGTGGACGAGTCGCATGTGACGCTGCCCCAGATCGGCGGGATGTTCAATGGCGATCGCGCGCGGAAGCTGACGCTGGTGGACTACGGCTTCAGGCTTCCCAGCGCGCTGGACAACCGCCCGCTGATGTTCGACGAGTTCCTCGCGCTCACCCCGCGCGCGGTATTCGTTTCCGCAACGCCCGGTGAGCTGGACCTCCGGCTGAGCGAGGGTGTGGTCGTGGAACAGATCATCCGGCCCACAGGCCTCATCGATCCGGTGATCGAGGTGCGCCCGGTGCGCGGCCAGGTGGACGATCTCCTCGGCGAGATCCGGAAGCGCGTCTCGATCGGAGAGCGCGTGCT
>JBBSVF010000110.1:0-9343 GCA_038233745.1 Gemmatimonadales bacterium | reverse complement strand
TCGCTGCGAGCGAGCTGCCGGAGGCGCTCGCGGTACTGGCCAGCCCGGAGGCGGTGCGGCGGGACGGCACGCGGGCGCGCATCGTCGTTCTGCGCTCAGGCACGGAGGCGAAGCGTTTCGTAGCCGGCGCGTGCCGATGGGCCTTTCAGGCGCCGACCGGCGAGGCACGCCGGCGGTCACCTAACGTAGCACTGGTGCCGACAGCGATTTGTGACCCAGATCGATCTGGAATGAGCAGGCTGCCACTGCCTCGACTCACTACGGAGCGTCTCATCCTCCGTCCGTTTGCCTCAAGCGATGGCCCAGCTGTTGAACGCCTGGCCGGCGCCCGAGAGGTCGCGGATACGACTCTGACAATTCCGCATCCATATCCAACGGGCGGCGGCACGGACTGGATCATGACACACGCCGATGCGTGGGAGCACGATCGCGGGCTCGCTCTTGCAATTTGCCTTGGCCCTGCCGGCGACGCCCTCGTCGGCGCAATCAGTCTCCAGTTGTCGATGCCCCACTCACATGGCGAACTTGGATATTGGATTGCCGTCGGCAGTTGGGGCCAAGGCTATGCGACAGAGGCGGCGCAAGCTGTTATGGCGTATGCGTTCACCGCGCTGACGCTCCACCGAGTCCAGGGACGGCATTTACGCGCAATGCGGCCTCGGGACAGGTTCTTCAGAAGCTGGGCATGCAGCTAGAAGGTATTCACCGCGAGGCGTACTCGAGGTGGAACCGTTTCGAAGACGTTGCTGTCTACGGTATTTTAGCGCGGGAGTGGGCTGATAAGGCCAGTCCGTCGCGCCGGGTCACCTAACACACACTGAAGCTGATAAGCAATTCAACGGAGTTCGCTCAGCTCGCGTTCTATTTTGTTCGCTTGCAGCGAGCGAAAGGGGTCGGGCTTCCACAACCTTCTCTTCATGGCCATCACTGACTCCGCCGACATTCGACGCGTCGCGCCCTTGATGCGTGATTTCCCCGCACCCTGGGGCGTCGCGGGCGGATGGGAGATCGACCTATTTCTCGGGCGTCAATCGCGGCCACACGCGGACGTTGACGTCGCTATTTTTCGCCAAGATCAGAACACGCTTCGGCCCCACCTCTCACCTGCACGCCTCGAGAAGGTCGTCGCAGGCTGTGTTTCGCCGTGGACGCCTGCGGAGGAGTTGACCTTACCAGTTCACGAAGTGCACGCGACATGGCCCGATGGTTACCGCCTTGAGTTCCTGCTGAACGAGCAGGATCGCCAGACTCGCGAGTGGGTGTTTCGCCGAGATCCCCGCATTCGGCGTCCGCTTGCTGGCGCCTTTGCGTCGGAACCCCCAATACCGTATCTCGCCCCCGAAATTGTCCTACTCTACAAATCGAAGGCACCGACGCCGAAGGACGACGCCGACCTCATGGCGGCCATGCCCTGTCTCGGCTCGGAGCAGCGTACGTGGCTCGGTGACGCCGTCGCGCTGATCGGGCACGAGCCCCGCTGGGCCGACGTCATCTTGCGGGAAGCCTGACGTGGCGTTGCAGCAGAGGGGCGATCGAACCATTGCTCGCTTTGCTCGCTCTTATGAGTTCCCCCGCAGCTGAACTCCGGCTTTAGGCGTCAACAACCGTAGTCTGCGCCGAGGAGATTCATATGCCCGATTTCACCAAGATTCGATACACTCTTGCCGTGCTTGACTTGGCAAAGTCCACGGCTCACTACACGTCGGTTCTCGGATTGGGCATCGACTTCACGGCACCTGGCTGGACATTTCTGTCTCGTGGCAGCTTTCGTGTGATGCTCGGCGAATGCACCGATGCCACTCCACCCGCCGAGCTTGGCGACCACTCTTGGTACGGCTACGTGACAGTCACGGATGCTACAGCCTTGTTCGCTGAGTATCAGGCTTCGGGCGCGGAGTTCACTCAATCGCTCTCGGACAAGCCTTGGGGCATGCGAGAGTTTGGTATCCGCACAGTTGACGGCCATCGAATCATGTTCGGCCAGGAACTCTAGACCGAGTTGGCGCCTAACCGTTCGTTCGAGGCGGACGTCTTCCGCTCGCCGCTGCCGGCCGACACGGTGGCGGCCCACTTTTCGGACGCCTACCAGAGCGTGGGGCTCACCGGCGCGGTGACAGCACGCACTTCCGACAGTACGTGTCCGCGGTGGCTGCGCTCGGCGGGTGGCCGCCACCGGCTGATACCGCCCGCGGTGAGAATGTGGGCTTCGGCCGGTATCTCGGGTTCTGCGCGGAACTCGGCCGAGCGGCGCACGCCCAGGGGACGGCTCCCCGCGAGCCGGACGGCGAGGAGAAGCTGGACGTCTGGCGGCGGCGCCCGTAAGGTGAGGACGCGGCGTTGCAGCAGGCGATGAGACACACGCCTTCTTCACCCGCCTCATGGACGAGGGCGGGGCGATGTTGTGGGGCCGCGTCACCTACGAGATGATGGAGCGCTACTGGCCAGCGGTTGCCCGCGGCGACGTGGAGGCACCACCGGCGATGCGCGAGTGGGCCGTCAAGCTGGAGGCCAAGCCGAAGTACGTGGTGTCCTCGACGCGAAAAGACTTCCGGTGGACCAACAGCCACTACATCCTCCGCGGTGGTCTGATTCCGCGCGAAGGCATCAGCCGGTTTTCCCAGCGACCCCGCGGTGATGACTCTCATTGTCGATCACGTAAAGGAGCAGTGCGTAGATCGGCATGTCCCACTGACCGAAGGCCGGCTCGCGCTCCTGGTAGCGCTGCAACGGAGTGCTCGGCCAGAGTCGGTCGATCTCCGCCGTGGTCTCGTCCCAGCGCTGTAGCAGCGCCGCCTCGTCACCGGTTTGGGCGAATCGTCCGTGCTCGTCCACTGGCTCGAGACCACGCCGCGGAGCGTCGGAACGGCCATGCCCATGCACTCCTTCGCCAGCTCGGCAAAGGTGCGCATGCCACCGATCGAGAAGACGAAGAGATGTTCGCCAAAGAAGGCATCTTACACGCGGCGCGTCAGCCGCCGGTGTTCCTTCCAGTGCGTGAGCAGCTCCTCCGGGGTGATGACGACGGAGGGGCCTGACGATGGAGGGCTGGTCATGTGATCCTCTAACGAGGTAGGAAACGGGGGCGACAGCGGGCTCGGCGCTCTCCGGCCGGCGCGCTGTGTCGCGGAACGCGCGTACACCATACATATATCCTGAACCCACCGCCGGCGAGTCGACCGACATCTCCGCCAGCTTCGTCCCCCTCCACCGATTGCCTCGTGCTGCTCGCGCTCCTCGCCGCCGTCCTGCTCCAGACTCCCGCGCCCGATACGAGCGCAGTCCTCGCCGCGCGCTCACCGGCGTTCTCGCCCGACGGACGGCTCGCGCTCTCCTCCAACGGTGACTTGCTCCTGCAGTCAGCACCGAAGGGCACGTGGGTGCGCGTCACGAGCGGGCCAGCATGGGATCGTGATCCGGTCTGGACGCGCGACGGACGTGCGCTCGTCTTCTCCTCCGACCGCGGCGGTAACTTCGATCTCTGGCGCGTGACGGTTGACGCAGACGGGAGCGTTGGCCAGCCGGAGCGCCTCACGTCCACACCGGAATCCGAAAGCGCGCCGAGTGTCGCGCCCGACGGTACGATTGCGTTCGTGCGCGGCTACGGCCGCTCGGCGCGCGTCTGGCTGCGTGCGGTGAACGGAACGGAGCGTCGGCTCACGAAGGAGGAGCGCGTGGAGCGCGCGCCGGCCTTCTCGCCTGATGGCGCGCGCATCGCGTACGTGCAGCCAGGCGAGCGCGCGACGCGCCTGCTCGTGCGCGGGCGCGACGCGACGCGTGATTCCGTCGTGAACACTGCACACGCGCCCGACGATGTCGCCTGGTCGCCGACGGGTGATCGCGTTGTATTTTCTGACGGTTCGGGGAATGGTGGTGTATTCGTCGTCGCTGTCGATGGCCGCTGGGTGAACCAGGCGTCGACGCACCATGGCGACGTGGCCTGGTCCCCCGACGGGAGCGCGATCGCGATCGCCGAGTACGACGAGGCGACACCGAGCTACAACGGCGACCCCGACCGGTTGGGCGAGCGGGTGGCGGCGGAGTCCTTCGGCGCCGGCGAGCAGCTGTACTTCGTCGCCGCGCCGGCGTCGCCCGACGCGGGACTCGTCGCGCAGACGGTGAGCGCGCCTGCGGACCGCGCGGCGCGGAACGCCGAGGCTTACGACCGGGTGTGGGAGCGCTCCGACCGGCTCTACTTCTCGGCGCCCGAGGCGCGGGAGCGACGCGCGCGCTGGAAGTCCGTGAGCGACCGGCATCGCTCGGCCGCTGTTACCGCGACGAGCGACGACGAGTTGCAGCGCGCGATCTACGCGATGCTGCGCGAGCGGCCGCCGCTGCGTGAGGCGGCCACCGGGAGTGCGGCGGTGTCGAGTGCGCATCCGGTGGCGACGGCCGCTGGCGTGGAGATCCTTCGCGCCGGCGGCAACGTGATCGACGCGGCGGTGGCGGTGAGCTTCACGCTCGGCGTCGTCGAGCCCGACGCAAGCGGTGTGGGCGGCTATGGCGAGATGGTACTGCGGCTCGCTGCCATGGAGCGGCCGACGGTGATCGAATTCATGACGCGCGTGCCCGAGGCGGCGTCGCTCTCGAACGGCTCGCTGCTGGTGAACGGCCGTTACCCCGACGACGGGCCGATGCTGGTGAACGTGCCGGGCACAACGGCCGGCATGTACGCGGCGTGGCTGAAGTATGGCAGCCGAAAGCTCGCGTGGAAGGCGCTGCTCGCGCCGGCCATCCGCGCGGCGCGTGACGGGTATGTGGTGAGCGAAGGGCTCGCGACCACACTCGCCACCGAGCGCGAGCACTTCCAGAAGTATCCCGGCAGCCGAGCGCTCTTCTTCCGGAAGGGCGAGCCACTGCACGCGGGCGACTCGCTGAAGAACCCGGACCTCGCGCACGTGCTGGAGACGATCGCGGACAAGGGCGCCGACGGGTTCTACACGGGCGAGATCGCGCGTCGCTGGGTGGTGGACCTGCGCGGCAACGGGAACGCAATGACACTGCTCGACCTCGCGCGCTATTACGCGCCGGAGCGCGAGGCCGTGCGCGGCAGCTATCGCGGCTACACGCTCTACTCCGCCGCGCCGCCGGTGAGCGGCGGCGCCGAGCTGATGGGGCGGCTCAATGCGCTTGAGCAGTTCGCGCGTCCAGCGCGCTACACGGAAGACGCCTCGACGCTCCACGCGGCGATCAGCGCGTGGCTGCTGGCCCCGAGCTCGCGCGGACGCGTGGCCGATCCCGGACTCTGGCCGGTGAACATCGAACCCATCGTGAGCAAGGACACGGCGCGCGAGCGATGGACGTGCTACGACCCCGATCGCGCGCTCCACCCGTCCGACTTTCATGGCGACACACTCGCGTGCGCGCGTCTGAAGGCGCGCGCAGCGCCGACCGCGTCGCTCCCGCCCGTGCCCGATTCGCCCTGCGGAGCCGAGCACGCGACGGAGGTGCGCGCCTGTCACTCGGCGGGCACGACCGCGTTCGCCGTCGCCGACGCCGACGGCAACGTGGTCGCGGTAACGCAGACGCTCGGCACGTGGGGCGGAAACTTCTACGTCACGCCAGGACTCGGCTTTCTCTCCAACGACAAGTTGACGTCGTACGGCACCGATCCCACGAAGTACGGCGCCCGTCTCCCCTTCGCGCGCAATGGGAGCACGCTCGCGCCGACGATCGTCTTCCGCGGCAACCGACCGGTATTCGCGGTGAGCGCGGCGGGCAACTCATGGATCACTTCGGCCATCTACGAGGTGCTGCTCGGCGCAATGGACTACGGGCTCGGACCGCAGCAGGCATTGGAGCTGCCGCGCTTCATGCCCGGTGGGCGCGGCGGGTCCGACGGCGGCGAAACGACGTTCTCGATCCAGTTGGAGGATGGCTTCGCGCCCGACGTGACACGTCGCCTGCGCGCGCTTGGGTATGATCTGAGCTTCGTCTCGCTGCGCGGGGAGCTGCGGGAGGGTTATGGGGCGGCAATCGCGCTCGACGGCAAGTCGGTCACGGCCGGCGCGGATCCGAGGCGCTCGGGGGCAGCGGGGGCGGTGCCGTGAGTGGGAGCAGCATTGCTCGTGTTGGCGCCCTACACATGAACCGCCATATCGAACATCCACAGCGATGAGTCTCGACACGAACAATCACGTCGTCGCACTCTGTGCGGCCGGCATGGCGATCGAAGGCACCCCTCTCGAGGCGCGCGCCCTGTTTTACGAAGCGTGGGCGGCGTGCACGAATGACTATGAGGCGTGCATCGCCGCGCACTTCGTCGCTCGTCACCAGGTGACAGCGAAAGAGACGCTCCGCTGGAACATTCTCGCCGTGCGTCACGCCGAAGCAGTTGTCGATGACCGCACAGCCGAGTTCATGGCGTCGCTGTATCTGAATCTCGGCGACGCCTACGCTGCGGCCGGAAACCAGGCAGCCGCCAGGACTGCGATCAAGACCGCGAGAATTCACCTTGCTGCGCTGCCACCTGATGGGTACGGGGCCTTTGTTGCATTCGGGATCGAGCGTCTCGCAGCACGACTGACCGCTGAGTCGTGCGCGTCGATAATCTGACGAGGCGTTGCACTTGTCAAAGACGCTGTTGTAGCTCGCCTCGCTCGCATTTGTCTATTCCTTTGCAAGTGAGCCTGGGCGTTGGGCCGCGATCTTGATCATGGATCAGCATCCTGCCATTAGTTTGCCACCATTGACCAGGAAACCCTCCATGCCTGTCCTCGTCGCGGGAGCCGTTATCGGCGCGTATTAAGGCCGGCTCGCTTCGGCTGGTGCAAGCTGTCTGACGCAACTCATTCTGCTACGGAGAGCCCGTGAAGATCGCGATCGAAACACTCGTGAAGTCCACAGTTGGCAAGGTCTGGGACGCCTGGAACACTCCGGCTGATATCAGGAATTGGAACGCAGCCGACGAGAGCTGGCACACCACCCGGAGCACAGTTGATCTGCGCGAGGGTGGCATGTTCATGTCGCGCATGGAAGCCAAAGATGGCAGCGCAAGTTCGACTTCGAGGGTACGTACACTCGCATCGTGCCGCACCAGGCAATCGAGTACCGGATGAACGACGGCCGCGAAGTACGGACCGAGTTCGCAGAGGATCCGGCGGCGTCCTGGTGAAGACGACCTTCGACCCGGAGACCGAGACTTCCTCCGAACTGCAGCGCCAGTGGTGGCAGGCAATCCTGGTCAACTTTGGTCGATACGTGGAGTCGAAGGGTTCACGACGGAAGTTGGGCACCGCGTGCGCGGGTGGTCCGTTGACACCGGCGGAGCACCCGTCATCACGGTGTTCTCCACATGGCCACCGGATCCCTGACGTGCGCCTCGACCATTCCATGGCCACCGCTGAAGCTCTCGCTCCTCACTTCCAGTGAAACGATACGAACAACTCGGCGAGGCTCGCACGCCCAGTGGCACCGTTCTGACCCTTTATCGGCATGATGGCGCCTTCCTCATCTGGGCCGACGGTATCGAACTGATGTCTACGCGACGCCATCTCTCCGAGGATCGCCTCGCGGAGATTGCCTGCGCACCGATTCGCGACCGCACTGGAGCGCGCGTGCTGGTCGGTGGGCTGGGACTCGGCTTCACTCTGCGCGCCGCCCTGCGTGCGCTGCGTGAGGACGCCGAGGTTGTGGTGGCGGAACTGGTGCCGGAGGTCGTGGCGTGGAATGCGGACCCCGTCTTCGGCATCTCGGTGCAGTCCATGCGAGACCCGCGCGTCGTGATTGTGCAGGGCGACGTGAGCAATGTGCTGCGCGACAATCCCGCCGGCTTCGACGCGATCATGCTGGACACCGACAATGGCCCTGACGGGTTGCTGATGTCCGAGAACGCGAGCCTCTACTCGCGCCATGGTGTGCGCATCACCGTCGCCGCACTTCGGGTTGGTGGATCGCTCGTGTACTGGTCGGTAGGCGACGATCCGGGATTCGAGCGTGCATTGCGTGGCGCGGGACTCGACATCACCGCGGAACGCGTGCGAGCGCATGACACGACCGGACCGATGCATACGCTGTATTCAGCTGTGCCGCGCGAGCGGCGATGAGATGATGAGCCTACCCATGCAACCATCGTTTTTCCATCCGGGTCCTGCCTGCAGGCGGTCGCGTCTGCCTGGATGGCTTCGCTTGGCGATCACCTTCGGCGTGCTGTTCACGCTCAAGTACACACTGCCACTTCTTGGCGTGGGGGCGGCGATGCAGATTCTTGTCCTCGTCGTGGTTGTCACCGTGTTTGCCTGGCAGTTCTGGTGGAACTGCATCCCGGACCGGCGCGGGATTGCCGTGCTGATCGGCACACTCTGGATCGCAAGTCTGTTCAAGCTGTTTCGCCTCTGACAGGCGCGGCGGTGGCCCGTGCGTTATCGTCTCGTGCAACCTTGCGTGTCGCGACGGCTCTGTGTTCGTGCTGATCATCAACGCGCAGCACCCGCAGCCAGGACAGAGTCGAGCGAACTCCGCATCGGCAACGAGGTAGGTCGCGTGACGGAAGTGCGGACTCAGCTCAGCCTCTATGTGCCGGTCACTGCGGCGGCGGCGCTCGACGCGGTCCGCCGCGCCGTCGACCCGATCCAGCGTCGCCTCATCCCGCCGCATGTCACGCTCTGTCGCGATGAGGAACTCGCCGGCCTCACTCCTTCGGTCGTCCGGGCGCGACTGGCCGGCGCCAGCATGGTCACGCTGACATTCGGTCGGGCCGAGCGGTTCTTCGGCCACGGCGTCCTGCTGCCGTGCGTCGAGGGCCTTACGGCATTTCGGGCCCTGCGCGCTCGGATCCTCGGCAGCCCGACGATCCGCGAGGCGGCGCCGCACCTGACGCTCGCGCACCCGCGCAATCCCTCGGCCGTGGCCGACCCGCTCGCCGCGGCGCAGGTCCTGGCCGAACGGCTCGTGGTGACCTTGCCGGAGGTGCATTGGATCGAGCAGGAGGCCGGAGGGAAGTGGGGCATCAGGCACACGTTCCAGCTCGGGACCGGTCTTTGAGCCTCCACGCGACGCCGGTACCGTGCCAGGGCACGACATCGCACTAGCGCGAGCTCGGGGAGCTCATCGGCGAGCTCAGTGTGCGCCTATTGGAGGGCGACTCCCCAACTCACGTGCTGCTTTGCGCACAGCTTGCCAACGCACGCTCCCGCGATGTCGAGCTTACTGGCTTCGGACTCTACGCCAACTTTACCGTTTCAAGTGACGCCCAATCGTTCGCCTGGGCCGGACTACTCCCCTGCGTGTCGGTCCGCCGGCCACGCGGCTCTCGGCGCAGGAGGCGCGATCGACGACTCCGTCGTTGCGCTATCGGCCAGTGCTCAGAGTCCGTCCGACACGTCGGCGAGTGTCAAGATAGATGTCG
>JBBSVF010000109.1:0-9386 GCA_038233745.1 Gemmatimonadales bacterium | reverse complement strand
GGTGACTCACTGATGATCTCCAGCCGTCCAGGCACCTGCGGCATCTCCGAGAGGCGCTCGGCGATCCGCGAACCCGGGGCCCCGAGCGCCCACGCCGTGGCTGCGGCGCCCAATGCATTGGAGACGTTGAAGTCACCGATGAGTGGCAGGCGGATGGAATGACGTTCGGCCCCGAGCACCAGCGTCCACGCGCTGCCGCGATCGGCGTAGGCCACGTCTTCCGCGCGCACGTCGCTGCCCGCCCCCAGGCCGAACTGCACCATGCGTGGCGCGGCGGGCAGCATCTCCCACGCCCGATCGTTGGCATTCACCACCGCGACGCCGTCATCCGTGAGCAAGTCGATGAGCAGCGACTTGGCCGCGAGATACTCCTCCATGGTGCGGTGATAATCCAGATGATCGCGCGTGAGGTTGGTGAACACCCCAGCCCGAAATGCGAGGCCCTCCACGCGTCGCTGATGCAAGGCATGCGACGAGGTCTCGATGGCGACGGTGCCGACGCCCTCATCCACCAGGGCACGCAGGACTCGCTGAAGCTCCACCGGGCCGGGCGTCGTGAGCCCGCCGCCGCCGTCCAGCGGGCGACCCTCGCTGCCGATGAGCACACCGAGTGTGCCGATCGATGCGCAGCGTGCATCCGGGGAATCCAGGAGATGGCGCAGCATGCCGACGGTGGTCGTCTTGCCATTCGTTCCCGTCACGCCGATCAGCGTCAACGCGCTGGCCGGCGTGTCGAAGTACGCGGCGGCGAGAATCGCGGCGGCGCGGCGACTGTCGCGTACCACGAGCGCCGGTCCCGCACCGGCGGTTGCATCCTCCACGGCAACGAGTGCTGCGCCGCTGGCTTCTGCACCTGGGACGAAGGCGTGCCCGTCGCGGTCCGCACCGCGCACTGCAAGAAACAGCACGCCGTCGCTCACGTGCCGACTGTCATCCGTGACGCCGGCCACCTGCGCGGGGAGTGCGCCGCGCGTGTCGGCCAGCAGATCAGCGCGACGCAGGGCGTCCACCAGCCGCTCCACGGGGATTGCCGGGCTCATGGACTGGTTCCGAGGTGGACGAGGCTGCCGGCGCGCGCGATCGAACCCGCGCCGGGGCTGGTGACGGCCGCTGGCCCGTTGACAAGACGTACGCGAAAGCCGGCGGCGTGGAGTGCGTGCACGGCGCTGCGTACGGACAGGCCAGCGACATCCGGAATCATCCGGTCCGCAAGGGGGCGCGCATGCGCCGTGTCTGGTGGCAGCGGCAGCAGTGCGACCACGGAGGCCGTCGGTACTTCCGCGCTGTCCGCGAGGGCCGCGCGCTGCGCCAGCAGCCGGCGTCGCGCGTCGGCGCTGTCGCCAGTTTCGAGCGCGGCCACCGCTGCCACACGGTCAGGCGTTGCCGGGCGCTCTACTCGGCTGGCCGCAAGATGTCCGCGGTCGAGCGACGCATTGCGCGATGCAAGGGCGGCTTCGATGACCGCCTTCGTCACGGGGGCCGCGGTGAGCCCGCCACTGTAGGCGCCCTTCGGATTGTCGAGCTTCACGAGGATCACGAACTGGGGATTGTCGCCGGGAAAGAGCCCCACAAAAGTGGGAATGTGTTCCGAGAGCCGGTACTGCCCGTTCACGATGCGACGCGTGGTGCCGGTTTTCCCAGCGAGTGAGAAGTTGCCGAGGTCGGCTCGCTTGGCCGTGCCTCCCTCCTCCACCACGCCGAGCAGCATGCGACGCACGCGGCGCGCCACATCGGCGGACATCACACGTCGTACCACGCGCCGCGTGTGCCGATAGCGCACTGCGCCCTGCGGATCACGTACTTCGCGCACGAGTGTGGGTTCCAGCAGTTCACCACCGTTTGCAATGGCAACATAGGCGCTGGCCAGCTGCATGGGCGTGACGGCGATCTCGTATCCCATCGCCATCGAGTTGGCTGACTGACGTGACCAGCGCGTGGGATCACGCAGCGTGCCGGCAGCCTCCACGGGATACGCGATGCCGGTGGGCATGCCGAACCCGAAGTCGCGCAAGGCCTCGAACTCTTCGCGGGGCTGGAGACGCGAGGCGAACTGCACGATGCCGATGTTGCTCGAAAACCGGATCACGTCGGCGAGCGAGTACTGCGCGGCAGGATGATCGTCGGTGATGGTGCGGCCATTGATCGTCAGCTGTCCGCCGAAGGTGTTCACGATCTCCGTTTCGCGGGCGCGGTTCTGCTGAAGCAGCGCCGAGGCGATCAACGGCTTCACGGTGGAACCTGGCTCATACGGCTCCGTGAGCGCGGTGCTGGCGGTGGCGCGGGGATCGCCGCGCTGACTCGCCATGGCCAGCACCTCGCCATTGGACGGATCCAGTACCAGCACATCGCCCCCCTCCGCCTCCATCGATGCCACGGCGTCCGCGAGTGCCCGCTCCGCGATCTCCTGCAGTTCCTGATTGATGGTGAGCACCACCGTGTTGCCCTGCACCGGCGGTGCTCCGGGAGACGAGGGCGACTCGAAGCGACGGCCGCGCGCATCGCGCATGACGGTGGCCGATCCGGCCTTTCCCCGCAGCAGCGAGTCGAGCGCGAGCTCGAGGCCGTCCACCGCGCGGCCGTCGGCATCCACGCGCCCCACGACGTGCCGCGTGCCGGCGGAAATTGCGTAGCTGCGCTCCACCACCGGCGTGGTGTACACGCCGCGCATCGCAGTCGCCGCGGCCACGTCGATCGCGAGGTAGCGACCCGGGATCATCACCCAGCGGCGCCGTGGATCGGTGGCACGTGCCACCCACTCTGCGGGAATGCCGCCGCGCTGCAGTGCCTGTCGCAGGCGGCGGAGGTTGCGCACCTCCGTGGGCGCGATCTCCAGCTTCACTGTCTCGCGACTCTGCGCGAGCATCTCACCCCGCGCATCGAGGATGGGGCCGCGCGGCGCCGGGATCGATCGCTCCGTGCTCTGCTGACGCAGCGCCGTCGCGGCCCAGCGGCGGCCCTGCCAGAGCTGCACGCGCGCAGACTTCGCCAGCAGCGCGATAACGAACAGCGCCAGCAGCAGATGCACCAGGCCGATACGGCGAGAGCTCGTCACGGCTCGTGTCGCGGAAGGATGATCACATTGCTGTCGGGAGGCACCCGCATCCCGAGTCGCGACTCCGCAACTGGCTGCAGCTGTGCCCGGCTCCCGGCGGCCCGGATTTCAGCCTCCAGTCGTAGCCGTTCCGCTACCAGCGCCGCACGACGCGAATCCAGTTCGAGCAGTTCACGCGCGCCGGCAATGCCGTAGGTGCGGCGCAGAATGACGCCACCGCTGATCGCCAGGAAGACGAGTAGGAGCACGGCGACGCGCAGCCGGCCTGTGCTGGCGGATTTTACGCGGCGCGTCGCCATGCCCGCAGCCTCGCACTTCGCGCACGTGGATTTCTCGCGACTTCCGCCGCGTCCGCCACCACCGCACGCCGCGTGAGCGTCGCCCCGCTCGCGTGAGTGCCTCCGCAGGCGCACATGGGAAGACGTGGTGGACAGACACACGCCTCGCTCCAGCGACGGAAGGTCTGCTTCACGAGACGGTCCTCACCCGAATGATATGCTATCAGCACCAGGGTGCCACCTGGGCGCAGGCGGTCATGGAGCGACGCCAGCGATCGCTCGAGGCCGGCGATCTCGTCGTTCACCGCAATGCGAAGGGACTGGAAGAGTCGGGCAAACTCCCCTGCCCCGGATCGCGCGCCCAGCGCACCCCGAATGGCGCCCACGAAATCATCGCTCGTCGCAAATGGACGATTCAGGCGGCGGCGCACCACCTCGCGCGCGAGTCTGCCGGCATGCGGCTCGTCGCCGTACTCGCGGAACACGCGCACGAGCTCCGCCTCCCCCGATTCGTTCAGCAGGTTGGCTGCGGTGCGCGGTGCGTCGAACCCCATCCGCATGTCGAGCGGCGCGGATTCACGGAACGAGAAGCCGCGAGCTGTTTCGTCGATCTGGTGCGACGAGATCCCGAGATCCAGCAACACGCCGTCGAAGGTGACGCCGTCGAGCTCACGAATGGCGTCGATGTCTCCATGATTGCCGCGATAGCAGGCAAAGCGGCCGTCCGCCGCCGCCTCGCGGAGGCGAAGGGTCGCCGCGGACAGCGCATCGCCATCTCGATCGATGCCGAACACCTGTGGCACGCCAGCGTCCAGCAGCGCAGCGGCATGCCCGCCTCCGCCCAGCGTGCCATCGAGCACCGCGCCGGACTGAGCGAGCAGCTCCACGACCGCGTGCACCAGCACGGGGGCATGATACGAGCTGTCGAAGTGCGACGCGGGCTGGTCGGCACCCGCCCCATCCGCCATACTACGCGCGTTCCGCCGCATGGCGGACGAGCCTCCCGACTCACTGCCCGAACGCATGGCCGCCCCCCGCAAGCATCTCACGTTCATCGTACATGGCGCGCGCGCCGATCTTCCGGAACTGCGCGCCACCGTGGCGTGGGTGCGCGCGCGCGGACACGCCGTGGAAGTCCACAGCACCTGGCAGGCCGGCGATGGCGCGGCGCTCGCCGCCCGGGCCGCCGATGCGGGCACGGATGTGGTGATCGCGTGCGGTGGTGACGGCACCCTCAACGAGGTGGTGAACGGACTCGATGGCCGCGACATCCCCCTGGGTGTCGTGCCACTGGGCACCGCGAATGATTTCGCGCGACAGACAGGGATTCCGGAAGACGCCGATCATGCGATGGATCTTATCCTCCGGCGCAAGCCCGTGCGCATCGATACCGCGTCGATGAACGGGCGACGGTTCCTCAACGTCTCCACGGGAGGCGTGGGCGCCGAGGCCACGGCAGAGACCCCGGCTGATGCCAAGGCGTCGCTCGGTCCCCTGGCCTATGCAATCACCGCGGTACGAAAGCTCGCGGAGAACCAGGCACGCCACGCCCTGTTCGCGAGCGCCGGCTTCGAGCTCGACGTCGACTTTCTTGCCTTTGCCGTGGGCAGTGCTCGCGTGACAGGCGGCGGCACGATCATGACCCCGGATGCCAGCGTGACCGACGGTCTGCTGGATCTGTGCGTCATCGAAGCCATGTCGCGCCGCGACTTTGCGCGCCTGTCGCTCCAGGTGAAGCGCGGGGAGCACCTCGGACTGCCGGGGGTGCACTACGCGCAGCTGCCCTGGCTCAAGGTCACGTCGCCCGCGCCACTCAGCGTGAATCTGGACGGTGAGGGCGTGGAGGCGTCCGTGTGTGACTATCGCGCACGGCGCGCCGACCTGCGCGTGCATGTGCTGCACCTGCCGGGGGAGGATCGCGCGGGTCAATAGTTTCTCCTCCGCACCGTGACCTCTCGCCGTTCCGAGGCCCAATGCTGCATTCCGCGGCTGCACGTCGGCACCAGAGTTGCCTTTCGCTGGGCACCCACACAAAGGAGCCTGGCATGGCCGATCACGGAAGCGGGAACTCGCACGACGCGAGCGATAAAAAGCTGGACAAGGCAGCATTCGCGTCAGTTGACGAGGCGGCCTCTGGCAGTCAGGGCCACGATCCGGCGAAGATCCGCCAGCACGACGATGCGGGCAAGGATCGGCTGTTCGAGGGCCGTGAGCAGCATGATGATGCCGAGAAGAACAGCGAAAAATCGCGGCTGGCCAAGGATGTGGACCGCCACCACCACGAGGAGAACAAGCAGGTCGCTGACTCAGGATCAGGCGACAGCACGAAACGCAAGAGCTAGCTGACGAGCACGAGGCTGGGAGTTGTGCACACGCGCCCGCCGTCCGGAAGGACGACGGGCGCGTTGTACGAGCGGTCCCGCGGGAGCCTACTTGCAGGTCCGCTTCACCCCGGCGTCGAGGAATGCCTGATACTGTGACGCCGCGCCGAGAATGGTGCGCGCGGTATTGGCGTCGACCGAGCCGCCGCCGGGCATGTTGATGTTCACGATCGTCAGAAGATCTGACCCATCCTTGAACTCCGAGCAGGTCTTGGCCTTCTGCACGTCGCTGGTGGCCAGCGCCTGGAACGCCGTTACGGCGAGCAGGAACTTGGAGTTGGCAGTGGACGACATCTCGTCGGCCGCCTGCAGCAACGGGAGGGCCTTGCGATAGTCCGCCGAGACCTTCGATGCCTGCGCCGCCTTGAAGGCCGTGTTGCCGAAGCTCAGCAACAGCGCCGCGTCGCGATCCTTGTTCGTGGCGTCGAGCGCAACATCGGCCTTCACCGCCTTGATGGCGTCGTCCGGATTGCCGAGATCGTACGAAATCTGCGCGAGCAGAAGATTGGCGCCGGTCGCCTTGGGGTCGATCGCGATGGCGCGCTGCAGGCTGGCCTGCGCCGCCGGCAACTGCCCCGCCCGGCGCTCATTCTGCGCCTGCAGCAGCAACAGGCTGGCGCTGCGCGGGAACTTCGCCGCACCGCGCGCCGAGAACTCCGCGGCCTTCGCATACATGCTGTCGGAGGAAAGGTCGGCGATCTGACGGAAGTAGTAGTTTGAATCTGCGCCAGCTGAATCCAGGGCGATATACGCCTCTCCAGCCGGCACTGACTCCTTGTACTTGTTGGCAGCGCGCAGCACGAGCCAGTACGTGCGGGCATACTGAGGATCACCCGGATTGTCCGCCACGAGTTTGCGGGTGAGCGGCACAGCGACGTCCGCCTTGCCCGACGACACGAGCTCGTTGATCACCTGCTCGCGCAGCGTCGTGTTGGTGGGGTCGGCGCTCATGAGGCCCACGAGGGACTGCATGGCGTTGGCCGTGTCCATCTTGGCCTTGTAGGCGCCGTACTGCAGCTGATACGCAATCCGGCTGGCCGGATCGAGGGTGAGGATATTGCCGGTGATCGCGATCACCGAGTCACGCCACGGTCCGGTGGAATCGGCGGTGGTCTTGTAGGCGTCGTAGGCAGTCGCGAGGCAGAGACGCGCGATCGTGGCCTTGGAATACTCGGCGATGCCCGAGCGCGCCGCGGCAATGGCCTCGACCGGCTTGTTGGCGCGGATGGCGTTCTCGCAGTCCTGATTGGCCTTGAGCTGCTTGCGGGCAGCTTCGAACTCCTTCACGATCTGCTTGGCCACGTCGCCGAAGTTGTTCGACTCCACGGTGAGCAGCGGCTGGGCCAGCGACGCATCGCGCGGCAGGAAGAAGCGCGAGCGAATGCGAAAGCTGCCGTTGGGGAGACGCGTGACGTCGCCATCGATCACCTCATCGGCGCGCACGAGCTTGCCCAACTCCTTGATGTCGTTGGGATTGAGCGCGGAATCCGGCTTGTAGCCGGACTGCGTGAGCGTGGCGTCGATGTCGCGCTTCGAGGTCGCCATGACCTGGCGAATGTTGAACTCGCTGTTCACGCGATCGCGCACTTCATTGGCGAGCTTGGGGCCGGCTTCCGGATCGCCGCGGAAGGCGGTGACCAGCACGCGCTTGGTGTCTGGGCCGGGTGCCTGGACACGCTGGGCACGCGCTACAGTCGGGATGGAAATCACGGCAATCGACGACGCGAACACGGCGGCCGAGAGCGCAGAGCGAGACAGAGCCTTCACAGTCGTAACCTCCAAAGCGTTGGACGAGAATACACCGGCCGATCAGCCAGGGTTCCTCAGATGTTTTCAGGTGCCCTGACCCCGCAACTACATGGGCGAAGAGGGATTCGAACCCCCGACATCCTGTGTGTAAGACAGGCGCTCTAACCAGCTGAGCTATTCGCCCTGCACCACGACGCCGCGAGCGAAGCCGCCGGCAGCTTCGCTCCTCACTCGTAACCAGTTGTCGGAGCCCATGCTCCGCAACAGCCTCCCGCTACTTCAGGATGGCCAGCGGAACGAGCACACAGTAGCCGGCCACGAGCAAGATCGGTGCAAGCGTGGTTCCACCGCGCGCCAGATCGAGATACCCAAGGAGAATGGTGACGATCGCGACCGTCCACCATCGCCAGTCGAAGTCCCTCGGCTGCGCCGCTGTTTCCGGATGTGCCATATCCAGTGATATGTAGGGCTCGCTGAAAGGGCTGTCAAGCGAGGCCACGGCACTCACACGGACGGCTCTTCCAGCGAGAGCAGCCAGGCGATCACAC
The DNA here is from genome assembly GCA_038233745.1 of Gemmatimonadales bacterium. Taxonomy (GTDB): domain Bacteria; phylum Gemmatimonadota; class Gemmatimonadetes; order Gemmatimonadales; family Gemmatimonadaceae; genus AG11. Next base: position 1,378 of record JBBSVF010000109.1, on the reverse strand, counting down.
GTTCACGTTCCGCCCGCTCGAAGGCCGCCTCGGACTCGCGCATCCGCGCGAGGCGCCCGCGATCGCGCCGCCGCCGCGCCAGGTAGAACGGCGCCATGAGCAGCAGCAGCACGACACTCGCGAGCGAGATGTCCGTGACGAGCGCCAGGCCGCCATACCGGCGCCGCGTCTGCTGCTGGAACCGCACCTCGAATCCAGCGAGCGTGATGCCGAACGCCTGTCGAACCGCTCCGTCCAGCGATCGTCCCTCGCGCAGGTAGCCCAGGAACAAGGCGAGCCCCCGCTCTGGATCGAGCCGGGAGAGTTCCCGCACCGCCTGATAGCTGAGCGCATATGCCGACTGGGCCGCCACACTCCCGCCCTGGAACTCGCGCTCCAGTGCGTCGAGCCCGGGCGGCCCGCGAAAGGCCAGCGCAACGTTGGCCGACAATACATCCTCGCGCGTCCACTCGCGGGCGGACAGACTCGCGTAGCCCTCGTCGAGCCAACGCGGCACCTCGCGGCCCACGAACTCGTGCAGTGCGAGATGCGCGAGTTCGTGACGCAGTACTTCCAGCGGATTCCCGGCGCTGGACGCCGCATGCCGCCCCTGCATGATGATGCGCCGCGACTCCGGGAACGCCAGCGCCGCGCCCCACTCTGGCGCCGAGGGACCGGCCCACTGCCGGAAGTGCGACGCGTCCGGCGCGATGGCGATGAGCACCTGCTGCGCGGGCCGCGGAATCCACGGAAAGCTGTCCTGCCCGCTTGCCGCTGTCAGCAGCGATGACGCAAGCAACTCGTCGACGGGATAGAACACGATGGTGAAGCGGCCACGATCCAGGCGGCGGGGGGCGTCGGCCTGCGCCGCTGCCACGGCCGGCACCACGGCCACGACCAGCGCCACGAGCGCCCACCGCAGCAGTTGCGCTACGGCTCTCCGCCCTGCTCCACGGTCGTCAACATCTCGGCGCAGCGTTTCCCCCACGGATTGAATTTGTTGGTGGTGAATCCGTCGCGCCACGCCTGCATCGCTTCGTCACGCTGTCCGTTGAACCAGAACGCCCGCCCCAGCTCGAAATACGCCTCGATGAGGTTCGGGCCCAGGGCGATGGTCTTCTGGAAGAAGGTCTGTGCGTCCTCGAACATGTCGCGCTCCAGATATACCAGCCCGAGATAGAAATGTGCATACAGGGTGGCCTTGCGATCGCTGTCGAGAACCGCGGCTCGGGAGTGGGCTCAACACGGCATCGTCGTCAACGTCATCTGCCCGGCGGCCAAGAGCGCTGCATTCCGTGCGGTGATGGAACGGAACCCCGAACTCGTGGCCGGAGTGGATGCCGCAAATCCAATGGGATACCTCGGCGACCCCGAGCGCGACATCGCACCGGTCGCATTG